>JABAYQ010000088.1:17300-23823 GCA_018608925.1 Cryomorphaceae bacterium
TGCTTACTTTTTAGTACATTTAATCCGTAATCTTAACAATACCTTAACAATGAAACATATTCAATTATTAGCCATCTCTTTTGCTTTAACTATTCCAGCTTTTGCTCAAGTAATGCAAACATTAAGTCCATCAATACAAGGGCCAATAGACAACAGAATACTTACAGAAAGATCTGCAATGGTCGATAGCGTACTTTGGCAAGAAGATTTTGCTAATGGATTAGACGGAAACAACCCTTCTGACACATCTTGGACAATATCCGGATCAGATGGAGCTTTGTGGCTTTATGACACAGATGGATCAAACGGCCAATTTGCAGGTGCAACGCCATATACTATGGAATCACAATCTGCTGGAAACGGATGGATGATATTTGACGCCGATTTATCTAACCCAGGAATTGCAGCTCAATTCGTAACAAGAACAGGTCAGCTAGTAAGCCCTTATATCGACTTATCAAATGACACCAACGTAACCTTAAAATTCGAACACTCTTTCAGATGGTGCTGTGGTACAGATCAAGAATTACACGTTGGCGTAAGTGTTGATGACGGAATTACATGGGAAAACTTCGTAGTGAACGAAAATAATGTTTTGAACGAATTAGCTACTACAGAAGAAAGGAGCATAGTAATTTCTGATGTTGCAGGAGGAAAGGATAGTGTTTTAATCCGATTCGATTGGGCCCAAACAACAAACTTTGCTTCTTCACACTACTTCTGGATGATAGATGATGTGAAAATTATTGAAACACCAGAATACGCAAGTCTTTTAGTAGACAACTTCGTACGTTTTCCGAGCACATGGTTCGGAGGAACAAGCTATAGCAATACCCCACTTGTTCAAGCCCAAGCAACAGCATATTTCTTTGGTGGAATAGTACAAAACTTAGGAATAAACGATTTAGATAGTGCTCGAATAATAGCAGACATTGAATCTGAAAACTTTAACTCTTTAAGCTATGGAGTAACTCTGGCATCTCAATTTAGAGATACATTATATTGTAACGAAGGTTTTACTCCTTCAGCTATTGGTGAGATTAACGGACTAGTTTATGGCCTAGACGACAACAACATATCAACTGATACTGCTACTTTAAATTTCATCGTATCAGAATACGAATACGCAAGAGATAGATCAGACTTTAATACTTCATTCGGATCTTATACTATTAATGAAGATGGTTCTGAGCAAATAGGTAATGTATTTGATATATATGCAGACGCCGATATACATTCTGTTAAAGTGTATATAGACGAGACTACTTCTTTGAACGCACAAGCAAAAGTAGTAATGAATTCTAGAACAGATGGATCAGCTGTAATTAACTACGAAGACGAAACAAATACTATTAATGTAGGACAATATAGAGGACAATGGGTTGACTTTACATTTATCTCTCCGTATCCGGCATTTGCAGGGCAAATACTTCTACCAACAGTATATGCTGAATTTAGCAATGGGGCTGATCTAGTTGTAATTGGAAGATCAGGAATGAGTGAAGCAGGAGAAACAATGCTTCAGGATATAGACGGACTACAACCTAATGGTAACCCAGGAGATTGGTATTACACCACTTCTACGCCTATGATAAGACTAAACTTTGACCCCAACGCTCAAGGACCTCTAAGCATTGACGAGAATGAAAACATTAAGTTTAATATTTATCCTAACCCTAACAACGGAATATTTTCTCTACAAATTAATGAAGTAGAAAATAGCAATTTTTTACTAAACGTTAATAATGTTTTAGGACAAGTTGTATATTCTGAAAACATAGAAAATACAAATAGTTTAAATAAAGAAATTAATTTATCTCATTTACAAAAAGGAATATATAATCTCTCTATATTTAATAGCAAAGGTTTAAAAACCACTAAGAAAGTTGTTATTAAATAACACTTTAACACGTAAGAAAAAAGCAAGCCATGTAGGCTTGCTTTTTTTTTGTTACTTTTGTATCTCCTTATCCTTAGTAAGCCAAATTTTTATTAATGTAATTTTAAAAAAAATGAAAAACTTACACATTCTATTATTCTCTGCCATACTATTGGCGAACCCAACCTTTTCACAAATTAAACAGACTAAAAGTATAGTCTCTACTCAATCAATTGAAGCAACGAACGCATTTAATGCACCTCAATTAAGATCTTCTCAAGCAGACTCTAATGTTATATGGTGTGAAGATTTTGAAAACGGACTAGCAGGAAACAATAATTCTGATACAGCTTGGACAACCTCTGGTTCAGATGGTGCTTTATGGCTTTATGATACAGATGGGCCTAGCGGACAATTCTCTACAATCATCGGAGCCCTAGAATCAACTACAGCTGATGACGGATGGATGATTTTTGATGCTGACCTATCAAACCCTGGACAAGTGCAAGCCCAATTTGTAGAAAGAGTAGGCCAATTGACTAGCCCGTATATAGACCTTTCAGGCGAAGAAAACGTTAGTTTAAGATTCGATCATTCCTATAGATGGTGCTGTACCAATGAGCACCGACTATTAGTTGGAGTTAGTGTCAATCAAGGTGAAACATGGACAGAATTTCAAATAAATGAAGATGCTGTTGCTAATGAATGGGTAATGACTACACAAACAACTATTATTATATCAGACATAGCTGGAGGTCAAGACAGTGTGCTTATTAGATTCGATTGGGGTGCCGGAGAACAAACAGCTACCAATTATTTTTGGATGGTGGATGATGTTACCATTTTTGAAACGCCAGCAAGAGCTAGTACTTTAGGAGATGCATTTGTTCGCCTACCAAGCGAATATTTCGGATCTTCAAGCTATAGCAACGTACCACTCGTTCAAGCCCAAGTAACTGGATTCTTTTTTGGGGGCAACATTGTAAACGAAGGCTCTGAGGATTTAGTAAATGCAAGAATAGTTGGAGAAGTTGAAGGAAATAACTTTAGCGATCAGAGTGTTAATGCAACTATATCTACCAATACGGATTCCGTATTATTTACTGTAAATGGATTTATACCAACAGCTACAGGAAATTATGTAGGAAATGTTTATGGAACAGACGACAACAACACAACCACGAGCACCTCACAGCTAGGGTTTATTGTAACAGAATTTGAATACGCTAAAGATTTATCCGACTTCAGCAATAGTGGCGTATTCGCAAATGTAATGGTAAATAACAATGGTACTACTCGAATAGGTAATACCTTTGAAATTTATAGCAGCCAAGA
Source organism: Cryomorphaceae bacterium (assembly GCA_018608925.1). Classification (GTDB taxonomy): domain Bacteria; phylum Bacteroidota; class Bacteroidia; order Flavobacteriales; family UBA7312; genus JABAYQ01. The sequence goes on from JABAYQ010000088.1 coordinate 20,515, forward strand.
TCTGTATGCTATAAGGGTTTACATTGATATGGAAACAGCAGCAGACGCTCAAGCAAATGTAATTTTAAATTCGTTAAATTCAATGGGAGAGTTCAACTATGAAACTGAGTCTGAAATGGTAGACGTTGGTCAAATGAGAGGAGAATGGGTCGACTTTATTTTTACATCACCATATCCAACTTTCGAAGGTCAAATTTTAGTTGCTACTATTCAAGCCGATGGAAATGATCCATTAGTTGCTATAGGGCAATCAGGAATTGGCAATCCTGGAGACTCTTACTTACAAGACCTAGATGGCACTCAGCCTATGGGACAGCCTGGTGCTTGGTATAGATTAAATAACACTCCTATGGTTAGACTAAATTTTGATCCGAGTCTTGAAGTAGTAGATCCTACTAGTGTTAATGATGTGTTTTTATCAGAATTTTTAGTTTATCCTAACCCAAATAATGGAGAGTTTAATCTGGAGATTGAAACTAAAAACAGTACTGATATTGTTGTAAGTATTAGTAACACTTTAGGACAAGAAGTGTACAATAGAGAATTATCTAATGTAACTCAATTTAAAAGTTCTATAGATGTCTCTTACTTGCAAACCGGTATTTATATTTTACAACTTCATGACAATGAAGGCGTAATAGCAACCGAAAAATTAATCGTAGAATAAATTAAAAGCAAATAAGCTAAATGATCAAGGATGCAACTACATAAAGGTTGCATTCTTGATTTATTATATCAAACAATTACTCACTTAAAACCATTACTATGAAAAACTTCTATCTAACATTATGTTTGGTTGGGCTATGTACCAACCTTTTTTCACAAATTACTAATACCCAAAGAGCCAAAAAGGAAAATATTATTGTTAATCATGAAAACTCATTTAACAATAGTGCTAGAAAATTAGTAGACTGCTCACAAACTTCAGGATTACTTTATTGTGAAGACTTCGAATCGACAACAACAACAGCACTTCCTGACAATTTAGCAACTTCTTCAGAAGAAGATAATTACGTCGTGCCTATTTTAGGTGTAAACGAATCAGTAACAGGGTTTTACATCGGAGACGGTTCAGCAGCTAGAGAAGGGGGGTTTTGGCAAATAACAGATCATGGAAAGTTCGCAATGACTAATGACGATGCTTGCAGACCAGCAGGGTCAATTCCGAATGAAAATAATAATTGCGACTTATCTTTCGAAGTTCTTCAATTACCAACACTAGATTTTAGCGGACAACCAAATGTATACATACAGTTCGAATATTTCCATGACAAATTATATGGAGGCGGTGACGCAATGTTAGAAGTAAGTACAAATGGTGGAACATCTTGGATAATGGTTGGGGATATTTTATATGAAGGAAATGGATGGCAGTTATATATTTTAAACTTAGAAGATTATTTGGATTCTACTGCAGTAGATATTCGTATTATTTGGAGCGACGATAACAATTGGGGAACAGGTTTTGCTATTGACGACATTCAGGTTGGGGCATTGCCTGACTATAATGTTTCTCTAATAGAGCCACAGTTTGGTTTTCCTAGTTCGTTTTTTGGAGTTAGTGGTTACAATATTACCCCACTAAATCAAGCAATGAATGCAGGCTATAACTTTTATGGCTATTTAAAAAATACAGGGGTAAATACCTTAGACAGTGCACGCATAAATGCTCAAATTACTTCTCCAACATTCGCTACTCAAAGCTATGGATTAAATCTTGAATCTATAGTGCAAGACACTCTCTTTTGCAATGATGTCTTCATAGCTACATCTACAGGACAGTATTCTGCAAATCTGAATGCTAGCACAGATAACTCATTAATAACAGAGGATCAGACTGTATCATTTGAGGTAAGCGAATTTATTTACGCGAGGGATTTGGCTCAAAACAGTGATGACTTCACTGGAGGTGCTTTCATAAACGATCAGGGAACAGAACAAAGAGGAAATACCTTTGACATTTATGCCGATGCAGATTTGTATGGAGTTAGAGTAAGGTTTCACCCGCGAACAACTCCGAATGCTTTAGCTAAAATTTATTTAAATGAAGTTGGAGTAACGAATGATGGTCAATTAGACGTGGTTTATTTAACCGAAACAAATTTTAAAGAAGTCGGAAGCTATACAAACGACTGGGTAGATATTGCTTTTACTAATCCTATACCCGTTAATCAAGGTGATGTAATCGCTGTAACAGTATTCGCAGAATTTGATGGGCTAGATACTGTCGCTCTTTGTCTTAATGGAAATAGCACAAATGGAGAATCGATTGTTGAAGATATAACAGGATTAGGGGCGAATGCGCCAAATTCCTGGTTTACTTCACCATCGACACCAATGATTAGACTAAATTTTGATCCTAACATTCAAGGAATAAGTGATCCTGTAAATATAAATGAGATAGAGAAACTAAAAATAGGAGTTCATCCAAATCCTAACAATGGAGAATTCCAATTAAGTTTAAATAGTGAAAACTCAAAAGATTTAAACTTAAGCATACACAATGTTTTAGGACAAGAAGTATATAATGAGTCCTTGCAATCTGTTGTAACTTTAACAAAAAGCTTAAACTTAAGCCATCTGGAAAAAGGTATTTACAACATTATTTTATCCGACAAAATAGGTAGAACTCAAACGCAAAAAATTATTATTCAATAATAATTGCAGAATAAAGGCTAATAAAAAAGGGGTGATAGTCACCCCTTTTTTATTGCTTTAGTTTTTTGAAGAGTTGGGAGGCAAAAACGAAATCGTTTAATACTTGACAATCAGAAGACATTATAGATTTTTTATCGCCAGACCATGCCAATTCTCCTTCACTGATAAAGGCGATATTGTCTCCTATTTCCATAACAGAATTCATATCATGGGTATTTACAACAGTAGTGATATTATATTCTTGGGTTATCTCTTGAATAAGGTTGTCAATAATAATTGCTGTTTGAGGATCAAGACCTGAATTAGGCTCATCGCAAAACAAATACTTTGGTTTTAATGCAATAGCCCTAGCAATAGCAACTCTTTTAATCATACCTCCACTAAGTTCGGAAGGATAAAGATTGTTAGCGTTAGATAAATTAACTCTGTTTAAGCAAAAAGCGATTCTATCGTCTTTTTCCTTTTGACTCATTGTCGTGAACATATCAAGACCAAAAGAAATATTTTGTTTAACAGTAAGGTAATCGAACAAAGCACCACCCTGAAACAACATTCCTATATCTTGTCTTAAAACTCTTTGTTCTTTTTTATCTAACAGAATAAAATCTCTTCCATCAAAACTAATAGATCCAGAGTCCTGTTTATGAAGAC
>JABAYQ010000092.1 GCA_018608925.1 Cryomorphaceae bacterium
TTACTTATCTGTGTTGAGGACAGTAATTTTCTTAACTTATTAATATTGCTAGCACCACCGGTCGGTTTGTTAATCTCCTCATCCTCTTCGGCTAATGATGTTGCTAACGATGCTTTATTTAAACTTAATAAATCATAATACGATTTACTAAATGTTCCTTTAGGTTCCTCTGGTTTAGCTTTTAACATCGCTGCTGCTTCAATGAAATCCTTTTCTTCTGACTCTTTTTCCTGAGACGTAAAATAAAATTTATTCAACCTTCCTCGACGAAGATAAGTTAATAGTCCTTTATCTTGCGATACTCTTGCCGCTCTACTTTTCTTAGGAAGCGTCTTTATTCGGACAAATAGATCTTCGTTTTCATCGCGCACTGTTCTTATCTCTTGTAAATAGCCCAATGGACTTTCATCAGTATCTTCATCGCCCACAATCGTTTCTTTAGCATTTAATTTATCAAAAAGAGAATGGGCTTCCACCTCTTCATCATCTGTCAATAATTTTGCATCCACCCCTAACAATGAGATAAATGCATTAATCTTCGCCTGGGCATTTTGTTTGAGTCCTATTTCATCATCGGATTTTTCTGTCGGAAAAATATTATAGGTATAGAGAGTGTCATGAGGGGTATCTACACGGTTAATCCTCCCCACGCGTTGCATAATTTTTGTTGGATTCCATGGAAGGTCATAATTAATTACAACATTACATCGATGTAAGCTCACACCTTCTGCTAAGACATCGGTAGTGATGAGAATATCGAAGTCATCTTTTTGATTCTTAGCATTATTATCGAAGTTATCAATTACCTTTTCACGATCATATTTGGACATACCCCCCTTAAAACTAAATACCCTGCCTTTGCATACGGTATCCAATTGTTCTCTTAAGTAGTCACAGGTCTCTGATGATTCAGTAAATATAATTTTCTTATTTTTGATTAAATGTTCATCCGTAGTTAATAAGCGCTTGAACTCAGTCAATTTAGAATCCGTGGTAATTATTTTCCAACTATCACGGATATGCAGCAATCGCTCTTTATCAGCTAGCAAGGAATCGTAAAAAGATTCCTTAAAATCATCCGCCCTATATTGTTCTGCATCTCCCTGTTCAACAATTTCATTAATACCTTCAAGATCATCTATCTCAAGTAACTCAATAATTTTGTTAAAATATTTTTTACTGATAATAATTGTTCCCGATTCATACTGCTTTATGAATTCATCATACGAAATGATAAAGCGATCAATAGTTTTTTTAAAAGCAAAATAGCTGCTCTCTAATCGCTTTACAACCAATATCTTCATAAACTTTGTGAGATTACTTTGCCTTACTTTATCGATGGTTTTTAATTTACTGGTATCTTTTAGATAATCTAATGGACGGTAACGGGAAAAATCAAAATCTTGGGCTAGCACCTTTAATGTTTCATCAAATACGTTGTTTTCTCGTGTATCAAATTGATAATAAATAGCCTTAGGATCAGCAATAGTAGGAAACTTAAGTCCCTGTTCAGCTAAATCCTTGCCATAGAATTCTTGAATCTCTTGACGCGTTCTTCGCACCATAATGTATTTTAATAAACGTTCACGAATGGTCCGTGCATTACTTTTAACTTGCTGAATATACTCTACAGGTTGATCAATTCTATTAAGCCCCTTGAGTTTATACTCTAAACCATTAAAGAAATTTTCAATGTTACGTAAATTGGGAATATCACTATTTCTTACAGGCTGAAATAATTTGATTTGTGATAACAAATCTTTAGCGCTGTTGTTATAGGGTGTGGCTGTGACTAAAATGACTTTTTTATTTTTACAAATCTTACTTAAATGCGTATAGGTACTGGTATCCTCATTACGATAATTATGTGCCTCATCAATAATGATATTCTCGTATCCATGGAATAATTCTTTTTCAGCTATTTGATCAATAATACCTTTTGATTTGCAGTCAAAATCTTTAGCTCTAAAACCAAAATCTTTAAAAGCGTTATACCAACTTCCAGGATTTTTTTCGTCTATTAAATTTGGTGGAGCAATAATAAGAGTCGATCCTCCCAATTCCTGACATAACATAGTTCCCATAAATGTTTTTCCCAGGCCAACAACATCTGAGATAAAAACACCGTTGTATTCGTTAACAATACGTTTTGCATTCAACACTGCATGTTCTTGATATTGAAGGTCCTTGAAACCTTCAGGACGATATTGATGTGATAAATCTTCATCCTGATTAATTTCTTCACGAAAATATTCGTATAAAAACTTTAAATACAATTCATATGGCGTTACCTTGTCATTCAGCCAGGTTTCTTGATTAATGGTTTGGACATATTGTTCACTGACATCCACGCCTTTACCCCATAGCTCTTCAAATCGTTCTAATGCATAGTCATAATCTGAAGGGTTTTTTAACTCGACATTAAACTCAATATTTTCACGTAAACCACTTTCGGTAAAATTACTGGAGCCCGTAATCACCCGACCTTTATCACGATCATCTTGATCGAAAGTCATAATGTAAACTTTAGAATGAATTTTTTCGTCAGGATAAGCTTTGATTTCTATGCGACCTGACTGTAACCATTCTTTAAACTTGTAGACACTTTCCTCAGTATCTATAGAATCTTCAGCTTCTTCTAGTTCTTTTTTGACTGAGGAAGAGTAAACTTTTCCCACTTCACTGCTAGATAATTCTTTTGCTGACTTAACTGCTGCATAGGTTTTGTAGTCGGTACTAATACCTACTAGAATACGAATTTTTTTAGTATTTTCTAGTGATGGATAAATAGCTTTGAATCCACTAGAATAAAAGTAGCCTGACAAGACATCAAAAAATCTTGTATCTTTTATTAACGATGCAAACCTTGCTTGGAGAGTTTGGCCATTTTCATTGGTAATAAATGTTTTGTCGGTCATTATTCTAATTCCTTCCTTTGGCGTGCATAAGCACAGTTTTCATAATTCATAGGTTAGCTGTTAGTTTATCTGAATTCATAAAGTACTCATCATTCTAAAGAAAATTAATGCTTTATTTCAAGAGAAGAAGTTAGACTTGAATACACAATATGTACCACTAACGCCCTGTATTCCAAAGCTTGAAATTCACTCTCAATGTTGGATTGAGAATAACCCCAAAACTTTTCTATATATTGATCACAAATCTCAAAAGATTTTATAGTTCTATTCCAAGTTGGTAGATTTGAAAGGCTCACTTTAGAGTGACTCAATGGCAAAAGGCGAGATGAATGTTCTGAACTAAATTGTTCTGCTTTTTTAACCACCCATTCGTGCCATTCTTTAAAGGTCATTTTATCAATACCTTCTAGTGGCTGTTGGTCCCAATAAAATAGAGAGGATTGAAATCCCCACATCTGTTGTCCATAATCATGATCTCCTCCCGATAAAAAGGCCAATGGTATCTGTATTGGTAATAGTCCTAAAAAATAGTCAATTTTTCCAGATACTAGGGGCGTAAAACATCCATTAAAAAAGCAGGGCAAACCCAACCTTATATAT
>JABAYQ010000149.1 GCA_018608925.1 Cryomorphaceae bacterium
GGATTAAACAATCAAGATAAAATAGATTTAATCAATTTCTTAAAAACTCTTACTGATAGCACATTCATCAATAACCAAAATTTTAAACCATAGATTTAATTAAATTCATTAAAATTTGAAAAATTTATTCCAAATATTATTTTTTGTTTCTATAAGCTGCATAGCTTACGGACAAGTTAAGTGTGGAACAAATCTTATATGGGAAATTCAATCTAACAATGAGCCAGAGCTTATTCAGAAAAGAATTGATATGGAAGAAGCTATTTCTTCCTTTATAAAAAAACGCAATAGTTCAGAAATAGAATATACTATTCCTGTTGTATTTCATATTCTTTACAATCAAGAGCAACAACAAATCTCAAATTCTCAAATTCTTAGTCAACTACAAGTTTTAAACGACGATTTCACTAGAAATAATTCTGACGCAAATAATACTCCAAGCGAATTCTCTTCTATTGCTGCTGACACAAAAATTAGTTTTTGTTTAGCAAAAAGAGACCCTCAAAACGATACCACAAGCGGAATTACTTATACCAATACTGAAGTAAGCTCTTTCTCTTTGTATGACAACAGAGTGTTTAACGACTCGCTAGGAGGTAAAGACATTTGGGATCCGTCAAAATATTTGAATATTTATGTTTGTGATTTATCTAATGCCCTAGGTTTTGCTTCTTTTCCAGGAAGTAACTCTATTAAAGATGGTGTTGTAATTGATTATCAAAATTTTGGGACTAACGGAACAGCAAACCCTCCCTACAACTTAGGTAGAACCGTAACTCATGAAGTTGGCCATTGGCTTAATTTATTTCACATTTGGGGAAATGGAAATTGTAGTTCCGATATGGTTGATGACACTCCCACCCAAGAAGTTGAAAATTATGGATGCATAGTTCACCCAAGCCCATCCTGCAACAACAGCGGTGACATGTTTCAAAACTATATGGACTATAGTAATGATGACTGTATGAATCTTTTTACAGAAGGTCAGAAATTAAGAATGCATGCTACCATAAATACAGAAAGAACAGAAGTTGCAAACAATTACGCCTGCACACTACCATTCGAAGATATTGGGGTAATGGAAAATATATTCCCATTTGAGAACCAAGTAGTTTGCGGATCAGAAATAGACATTACTACTTCTATTTTTAATTATTCCAACAATAGTATTAGTAAACTTGACATATACTATAGCATTGACAGTCAGCCTTTTCAACAATTCGAATGGAACGGTGAATTACTAGCTAATAGTTCTCAAGAAATTATAATTGCAAGCGAAACACTAATGCCAGGCATTCATCAATTAACCATTTACACTGATAAGCCAAACGGATTTAGGGATTTAGACTCTACAAATGATACACTAAACATAGGCTTTGAAATCAAAGATGGAAACGAAATAAATCTAGGTATTCAATCAGATAATTATGGAGAGGAAATAAGCTGGCAAATAACAGATGAAATTGGAGATATTCAGTTTGAAGAAACCAGCATTATAAGTAATTATCAAAACACATATCAATTATGTTTAGACAATGAAATTTGCTATACTTTAACTATCTTTGACCAAGAAAATGACGGAATTTGTTGCGACTTTGGGAATGGATATATTCAAGTAAATAATCAATACTTTTCTGGAGAATTTAATGATGAATTAATACTTGACTTATGTCAAATAGTTTCTGTAGAAAACATAGAAGTAAATAATATTACTGTTTTCCCAAATCCTTCTTCAGGAACAATATATATTGATTCAGATGACATTATAAAAAGTATTAGTGTTTTCAATATTCAAGGTAAATTATTAAAATCACACAAGCCTAATGCAACGAATTTAAACCTTCAATTTGAAGACTTAGCAAAAGGATTGTATTTATTACAGTTAAATACCAACAAAGGAATTTCTATTAAAAAAATTATATTAAAATGATAAAATACACCACACTACTTGCTATTGCCAGTTTGATTTCTGTCACTACTTTTTCTCAAATCAGTAATAATAATTCTCCAATTAGCTTAAGCAAGAAGCTTTCTGACAAGGTTCCTGTAATGGAACTAGTTAAGCCAAATTTAAGCGAGATAAAAGTTCAAAATGAAATGGACAGCAAAAACGGCGAAGTCTACAGCTATGCAATAAGCGTTGACACTGATATAGACACCGAAAATAGTGGACTTTGGGAAACTTTAGAGGATGGGTCTAGAATTTGGAGACTTTCAATAAAAATTGAAGGCGCTAAAGCACTTGGTCTTTATTACGACGCTTTCCGTTTACCTTCTACTGGTGAGTTATTTGTATACAACCAAGACAAGACACAAATAATTGGTGGCTTTACAAGCACAAATAATCACTCAAGTGGTTTATTCGCTAACGAATTAATTAGTGGCGACTACCTAACCTTAGAATACCATCAAGAAGGAGAAGGAAATCCTGTAATTCATATTAACGAAATTGCTTATTGCTATAGAGGAGTATCTAGCTTATTTGAAGCTAGAGATTTTGATGACTCAGACCCTTGTCAAGTGAATGCTAATTGTTCTGAAAGCGATAATTGGCAAGACATTAAAAGATCAGCTTGCAGAATTTCCTTAAAACTAGGTAATTCTTTTGGCTGGTGTAGTGGCGCTTTCATAAACAACACTGCTCAAGACTGCAAGCCGTATGTACTTACAGCCGATCATTGCGCCGAAGATAACAACAGTTACGTTTCAGCAGCAGACATGAACCAATGGGTGTTTTACTTTGCATACGAATCTAGCGAATGCGAAAACCCAGCATCATCTCCAGGAAATAACGCAACAATTACAGGAGCTTCTTTAGTTGCAAATAGTAACACAGGAAGCATTGGAAATTCATCTGATTTCTTTTTGGTAGAATTAAATGATGAAATTCCGTTTGATTATGGCGCTTATGCAGCAGGATGGGACAGAACAAATACTGCTTCTCAAAGTGGAGTAAGCTTTCACCACCCTTCTGGAGACATTAAAAAAATATCAACTTATAACTCTACCCTAGGAACTACTGCTTGGAGTGGAGGAGGTACAACTCATTGGAGAGTAAGATGGGCAGAAACGGAAAATGGCCATGGCGTAACTGAAGGAGGCTCTTCAGGAAGCCCTATATTTAATAGCAACGGACATATAATAGGTGATCTATCAGGAGGAAGTTCTTTTTGCACTAATACAAATGGTCAAGACTTATATGGCAAACTTTCTTATTCTTGGTCTCCAAATGGAGCTTCAAACAACGAAAAGCTACAACCTTGGCTAGACCCAACAAATAGCCAGGTAACAAGTATGGATGGTAAAGTTTGTGGTACTACTCTATTTTCTAATTTTTATGGGGCTTACGTGAATGTTTACACTGGTGGCATGAATCAATATTACTACACAGGAACAGGTGAGCCAGTTGAATATGCTTGGACTTTTTATGGAGGTATGCCTACTTCATCTTCTGAAGCGAGTCCTGTAGTAACTTACAACAAT
>JABAYQ010000013.1 GCA_018608925.1 Cryomorphaceae bacterium
GCTTTAAATAAGCTTACAACTTAATAAGGAGTATCTTTGTACCAAACCATTTCACTAAAATTGTTGTTATTCATGCAAAATTTTGAACAAAAAATGTTTCAGTTTTTTTTAGGTGAAAAGACAAAACAAAAGATCGAAAAAAGCATTCTTTACATCTCTATTGTAAGTTTCTTAATTCATTTAATCTTAATTTATTTAGTAAAGTTCGAGATAGTTCGTTTCGAAGACGGCTACGGACTTTTTACTAACCCAATAACAGCAATCTACACTCCCTTTTCGTTTATCCTATTATACGAAATATACCTTTTAGTATATTATTTACCAAGGTCGATTACCACATACATCTCTAAACAGTACGAAATAATAACACTTATAATTATACGAAGGATATTTAAAGACATCTCTAATCTTAACCTCAGCGAAAGCTTGTTTACAAACGAGGTCAACGTAAAAATATTTATAGACTTGGGTGCTTCCTTAGTCTTGTTTTTGCTTATTTATCTATTTAGAAAAAATACCCTTTTACCAAAAACGAATTCGACAGGAGACAATATAGAAAAGTTCATCAGAATAAAAAGATGGATGTCCTCTCTACTGATTCCTACTTTAATATTATTAGGACTATTTAATTTTATCCCTTGGGTATCTAGTCTTTACGACGCCAACTTTGGCTACCTAGCAATGAGTTCGGTAAACAATATATTTTTCGACGAATTTTTTCAACTACTGATTATAGTAGACGTAATGCTTTTGATATTTTCGTTTTTCAACTCCGATTTATTTCACAAAATAATGCGAAATTCTGGCTTTATTATTTCCACAATATTAATTCGAGTTTCCTTTTTAACAGAAGGACTTACCAACGTTATTCTGATAATATCTTCCTTAATATTTGGTTTGTTAATTTTACTGATATACAACGAATGCGAAAAAAACGAATTGTTTAAACCTTAGCTTTGCGATACAACAATCCTTTTTTATTACTTTTGAAAAAAGCATTATAAAGCGATCTTCTTTCATGAAAAAAACCACAAACAAAGTTCTAATAGTCTTATTATTTTTGCTTGCTTCCTGTTCTAAGCAATCCTCTAATCAAGATTATTCTACCTCTTTATTCTACCAAGAATACCAAGATTTGATAGATAACTTAAATGCTGATTTCCCTGGCAATGGCATAGATGTATTTGACAATCAGTTAAAAGATAGACCAATGGCCTATGGTTTATTGATGTCCGCAGAATACAACAGATATTTACACACTCGAAATACGGATGCTTACTTATTAGTGAAAAAATGTGGGCTATGGCTAATGGAAAATTCGGACCTAAATAATAATGGTATTGTAGGTTTCGGATTGCCAGATCAATGGGATGCCTTTAACGACAATAGCATTAACGAAGCACACCATGAGTATACTATAACTACTGCAATAGTGGTTAAAGGATTGTTAGATTGGTACGATATTGAATCAAATATTAATAAAAGAGCAGAAATTAAAGAGCTTGTTTTAAGCTGTCTAGACCCCTATCTCGACAATCGCTACGATTCGCCTATAGGCATTCCTGCATATTCATTAAGTCCGGAAGACACTATATACGACATTTATAATCCGGCTGCTTTTTTGCTAGGACAATTAAAAAGATATTCCCAGATAACAGACGACAAAGATTTAAAAGAAAAGCTTAACAGCAAGAGTAATAATATCATTAAAGTATTGGAAGACAACGTACAGATAGACAGTGCTTCCAATTATTTTTGGGCATATGGCATTCAACGCCAAGGACCGAATGACCTAGTACACGCATGCTACGTAATCGAAGGAATAAGAGATTTTCAAGAGTATGGAGGAACAACAAACCTCAACTTTTCTTCTGTCCACAATCATTTGTTTTCGTTTTCTAACGATAGTATATTTTTCGAACACTATCCTAAAAACCTTTGGCAAGAAGAAAGAGTAAGGCTATGGTCTATAGGGATGCTAATCTATTCACTTTCTGTAAACCATGATTTTGATGAAGTAGAGCAAAACATTTCGAGCCAATTATCGAAGTTTTATTTGTGGCCTGGTCAATATCGTTTTAAAATAGATGATGATAGAGTTATGATCCGGCAACACGCCCATCTTATTTTAGGACTAAGTTATTTTATATACAATAACGACAGAATAAGCAATAAGAATTAAACACCTAGCTTATTAAATGATTCCTCTTTTATAGGCGCAAAACAGCATGCCAGAAATAATAACATTGGAGAAAAGAACAGCGAGAATGAATGGTTTTCCTAAGATTAAATCAATCAATTCTGGCAAAGCAAGGAAGCTCATTATGACGAATAAATGAAAGGATAGATTTCTTAAGTAATCTAAATTAGTGATAGAGATTGATCTTAAAATCAAACATATAACTGCAAGACAAACACAAAGCGATAACAGAATAAACTTATCTAAAAACAAAAGGCTTTCAATGCTTAAATTTTCGAAACCATACACTTCATTAATCCTAGAAGCTTTGATGACTGAGGAATATATAATAGTAGAAATAATAAAAACTCTTACAAACAATATGGAAATTACAATCCAAAAAATATCTTTAATGCGCATGCAGGCTTCAAAATTGATTACTTCTTAAATTTAAAAAATAAAATTCAAAAATCAAAAAAATTCATAGACAAATAGTTGATCTCCAGATGCGTATGAGTTAACTACAAGCCTATTTCAAATCCGTTTACAGGAGAAGTAATTCGAATATTAGTGTCTAGCCGGTTTTGCAAACCAATCTTAACATTTTTATAAATGAAGCTTTCAGTTTTTGGTAATGAGTCCAGCAAATGACTATTATCGCCAAAGCCTTCGCCACATTCTTCTAAGTCAAGCGAATATAAAATCTGACCTGAGAAAAGATCAAAATCAATTTCTATTTTTTCATCACAAAAAGAACCCCAATAACTAAAATGAGTAGCAAGAAAAAAAGTGGTGTCTACTAAAGCATAGCTATCAATAAAGCTCCATCGCCAATTGCTTCCTCCTGAGTGAGAAATAAATATCTTGTTATTTTCAATATCTAAACCTTGAAAAGGATCGCCCATTACTCCTCCATCTTCGCTACTTAATATTGTAGACTTAGAGGTTTTCCAGAGATACCACACACTATTTTTTTGTTTTAAGACTACTAACACTCTTTTAAATCCTAAATCGGCAGTATCAGGAGCGCTTAAGACCAAAGCACACTCTGCAATGCCATCTCCATCCAAATCTTCCAATATAGAAATTGTACCGTTTGGCATGTCTTGACTCGTTCCTTCTAAATTTTGCATGAATCCCTTCATTTCTACGACCCACATTCTTCCTTTG
>JABAYQ010000053.1 GCA_018608925.1 Cryomorphaceae bacterium
ATTCAAGGCCATGCTATTGCGGGCGGATGCGGTCTAGCTACAGTTTGTGATATTTCCATAGCATCTGAAAAAGCAAAATTTGGGTACCCGGAAGTTAACATAGGATTTATTCCTGCAATTGTAAGCGTATTCTTACTTAAAAAAGTAGGAGAAACAATTGCTAAAGATTTACTTCTTACAGGAAGGAAAATTGATGCAATAGAAGCACAAAAAATTGGACTTATAACTAAAGTTGTCGAAGAAAAAGATTTGAAACAATATGTTTTAGACTTAGCAAACAGAGCATGCAACAATAACTCTGCTCAGTCCGTTCTTCTTACTAAAGAACTAATGCATAAAGTGCATTCTATGAGTGTGGAAGACGGACTAAACGAAGCAGTTCTTTTTAATGCTAACGCTAGAAAAACAGATGACTTTAAAAAAGGAATTGCCTCTTTTTTAAATAACGAAAAACTAACTTGGTAATTGATATTTATGTCAAAAAACAAAACTAACATATTCAAAAAAGTAGCTTTAAAATTTGAATTTTTAAAAGAAGAAAAGAATCAAAAAATCATTGGTGTCTTTTTAATCTTCCTTTCTATTTACATTCTAACTTCATTAATCTCCCATTTTTTTAATGGTAAAGTAGATTATGATCATTTATCAGGCCCAAACAGTGGGGTTCAAAATTATGGTGGTGCACTAGGAAATAAACTAGCTTACTTTTTAATACACGACGGATTTGGAGTTTCATCATTCTTAATTCCAATACTAACATTAATTCTAGGAATCAACCTTTCCCTTCAAAAACAAATCATTGAATTGAGAAAGAACATTTTATTTATTTCTCTTTTAATAGTATGGATTTCTCTGTTTTTCGGTTTTTTATTCGGCAAAAGTTTGCTCGCAGGAGGATTTGGTTACGAAATCAACCTACAACTATTGGAATTAATAGGACCTGTCGGAACAGGGTTCTTAATATGTGTTTCTCTAATCGCTTATTTGATTTTTAAATTCAACCCTGTTTTTAAAAGAAAAAAGAACGAAGTAAGTCAAGAAGTTGAAAAAGAAGAGATAATTACAACACAAGACAATGTTGCTGAAAATACTTTCGATTCTATTGACGAAACTACAATAGATGAACTTGAAGAAATTGTTTTAATAAAAGAAGAGTCTCCCTCAGTAAACATTTTAGAAAAGGGAGAAAACATCACAATAAACGAAGATTTACAAACTGAAGACTCAGTTGAAGATTCTTTAAACATTGACATAACAACCAATGAAGAAGAGACATTAAGTAAAAGCGAAATAAAAGAGAAAACAAAAGATCTTGTAGATTATGACCCTACACTAGACTTATCTACTTACAAAGTTCCTTCTATTGATTTATTAAACGACTACGGAAGCGGTAAAATAGAAATTGACAAAAGCGAACTAGAAGAAAATAAAAATAAAATTGTTCAGACATTAAGCAACTATAAAATTGGAATTTCTTCTATTAGCGCTACAATTGGTCCAACCATTACTCTTTATGAGATTGTTCCAGAAGCTGGTGTTAGAATTTCGAAAATTAAAAACCTAGAAGATGATATTGCATTAAGTTTATCTGCTCTAGGAATAAGAATTATCGCTCCAATACCAGGAAAAGGAACTATTGGAATTGAGGTTCCAAACCTTAACCCTGCTACCGTTTCTATGAAAGCAGTATTGGCTTCGGATAAATTTCAAAACTCCGACATGGAGCTTCCTATAGCTTTAGGAAAAACAATTTCTAACGAAACCTATGTTGCTGATTTAGCTAAGATGCCACACCTACTAATGGCTGGAGCAACTGGTCAGGGAAAGTCAGTAGGGCTTAACGCAATTCTTGCATCTTTACTTTACAAAAAACATCCATCGCAAGTAAAATTTGTTTTAGTCGATCCTAAAAAAGTAGAATTAACTCTATTTAATAAAATTGAAAGGCATTTCCTTGCTAAATTACCAGATACTGATGAAGCAATTATTACCGACACAAAAAAGGTAATCAATACCCTAAATTCTTTATGTATTGAAATGGACCAACGATATGATTTACTTCAAAACGCACAGTGTAGAAACATTGTTGAATACAATAAAAAATTCGTTGCTAGAAAACTAAATCCTTTAGATGGCCATAAATACTTGCCATACATTATTTTAGTAATTGATGAGTTTGCAGATTTAATTATGACTGCCGGAAAAGAAGTAGAAACTCCTATTGCAAGATTAGCCCAGCTTGCAAGAGCCATTGGAATACATTTAATTGTAGCTACTCAAAGACCATCGGTAAACGTAATTACTGGTATAATAAAAGCTAATTTCCCAGCAAGAGTTGCCTTTAGAGTTACCTCAAAAATTGACTCTAGAACTATTTTAGATGCTGGCGGTGCCGATCAACTAATTGGGCGTGGTGATATGTTAATTTCTCTTGGAAGTGATTTAACGAGATTGCAATGCGCTTTTATTGACACACCTGAAGTAGAAGAAATAACAGATTTTATTGGAAACCAAAGAGCTTATCCTGAAGCATTTTTATTGCCAGAATATGTTGGTGATTCGGAAAGCAGTTCTAATGATGCTGATTTGGACGATAGAGACGCTCTGTTTGAAGATGCTGCCAGAATGATAGTACAACATCAATCTGGATCTACCTCACTAATACAAAGGAAATTAAAGTTAGGCTACAACAGAGCTGGAAGAATCATTGATCAATTGGAAGCAGCTAGAATAGTTGGACCTTTTGAAGGAAGTAAAGCACGACAAGTTTTAGTGAAAGATGAATTTTCTTTGGAAGAAATATTAAATAATTTAAATAATTAAGAAATGAAAAAGATAATTGCCATTATATGTTTGTTACCTCTTTTAGTTTTTTCTCAAGATGATAAAGCTAAATCTATTCTTGATCAATTAAGCGCAAAAACTACTTCGTATACTTCAATAGAAGCTCATTTCATCAATACTTTCGTTTCTGTGGAAGCTGGTGTTAACGAAAAGCAAGAAGGTGTCCTGTATATTAAAGACAATTCCTACAGACTAGAGTTAGAAGCACAAACCATTATGTCAGACGGAGAAACAAATTGGATCTATTTAAAGGATGAGGAAGAGGTAAATATTACAGAAAGCGATGAAGATGAAGATTTCATTCCTTCTAAAATATTTACTATTTACGAGAATGACTATAAATTTAAGTTTATCAAAGAAGAAGCTCAAAAATATTATATCGAATTATATCCTAAAACAGAAGGTATGTTTTCCAAACTAGAAATGGTTATTAATAAAACAAAAATGGAAGTACATTCTTTAACTATGTTTGATAAGAACAATAGTCAGTACAGT
>JABAYQ010000058.1 GCA_018608925.1 Cryomorphaceae bacterium
ATTTTTTGTTTTTAAATATGATTAATAATGGTGCAAATATCTTAAAAAAGTCATTACACTATACATGTTAGCTTATTTTTTTTTGATTTTTATTAATTTGAGCCTGTTTGATAGCTTAGTTTTTTAGATATTTGTATAACGTTGAGATCAAATAAATAATGTCAAATAAAGCTAGCACACCAAAGGGAACCAGAGATTTTTCTACACATGAGATGATTAAAAGAAAGTTTGTTCTTTCGTGTATAGAAACAAATTTCAAAAAATATGGATTTTCGCCAATAGAGACCCCTGCGATGGAGAATATCGCTACTTTAACAGGTAAATATGGTGATGAAGGTGACCGTCTGATATTTAAAGTTTTGAATTCTGGAGACTTTTTGTCAAAAGTTAATATGGAGGACGAATTGACTTCTAAATCTATTACTCCCAAAATTTCAGAAAAAGCGCTTCGATACGATTTAACTGTTCCTTTTGCAAGATATGTAGTTCAGCACAGAAACGAAATCACTTTTCCTTTTAAAAGATACCAATGCCAGCCTGTATGGAGGG
The DNA here is from genome assembly GCA_018608925.1 of Cryomorphaceae bacterium. Classification (GTDB taxonomy): domain Bacteria; phylum Bacteroidota; class Bacteroidia; order Flavobacteriales; family UBA7312; genus JABAYQ01. The sequence goes on from JABAYQ010000058.1 coordinate 550, forward strand.
CAGATAGACCACAAAAAGGTAGGTTTAGAGAGTTTGTTCAGTGTGATGCTGATGTTGTTGGTACAGATTCATTGTTATGTGAGGTAGAATTGATACAGCTGTATGATACTGTTTTTTCAGATTTAGGTCTTAAGGATTTTGAAATAGAATTCAATAATAGAAAAATTTTAAGTGGGATTGCTGAAGTTATTGGAGAGCAAGACAGGCTGATAGATATTACCGTTTCTCTTGATAAATTAGACAAGATAGGTGTAGAAAAAGTAAAATTAGAATTGACTGCTAAAGGAATTTCTAATGAAGCAATCGAAAAGTTAGAGCCTTTGTTCTTGTTTAATGGAAGCAATGAAGATAAAATTAATCTATTAAACGACTTTCTCAAAGATTCGGAAGTAGGATTGCAGGGGTTAAAAGAAATTATATTTGTTTGCGATTGTATAAAAGATTTAGGATTGAGAACTGCTAAATTGTCCATAAATATAAATTTAGCAAGAGGTTTGGACTATTATACCGGAGCAATCTTTGAAGTTAAAACCAATGAGATAGAGTTAGGAAGTATTGGTGGTGGAGGTAGATATGATAATTTAACTGGAGTCTTTGGCTTAAATGATGTCTCTGGAGTAGGTATTTCCTTTGGTTTTGATAGAATATGTATCGTTTTAGAAGAATTAGAATTGTTCCCTGAAAATATTTCTTCAAGTGTGGAACTAATGCTTGTTAATTTTGGAGAAAACGAAGGGCTACATTGTTTGAAATTGTTAAAAAAGTTGAGGGAGAACGCTGTGAGTGCAGAATTATATCCATCAGCTACAAAACTTAAAAAACAATTGCAATATGCTGACAGCAAGAATGTTAAATACGTTTTGATGGTTGGTGAAAAAGAAATTGAATCAGAAATTTATACCTTGAAAAATATGGTAGATGGTTCCCAAAAAAGCCTTACTCTTAATGAGTTAGTACTAATCTTTAAATAAATAATTTATTATGAAAATGTTTTTGAAAATTGTTTTAGCTGTAACTGTTTTAGTTTCAGCATGTGGTGAAAAAGAATCAGATCCACCAGTAATTAGTAGTTTAAGTCTTGTTCAAGATTCTGTTATGAGTCAGCAGGGAGCGGTTTTGGAAGTTGTGTATTCTATAAGTGATGATAACGGACTTTCTAAATTTCGATTAACTATTTTAGATGATTTTCCTGATGCTAGATTTGCGCTTGCACCTTGGTTTTACGAGAGAGATTTTGATGTTACTGGCACAGATTTTTCCGATACTGTTGTGGTTAGTTTACCTTTTCCTGATGTAGAGCCTGGCCAGTATAAATTATCTTTCACTGTTGCTGATATTGATGATAATGAAAAGGCTCAAGAAAAATCATTCGTGATTTATTAATTTAACAAGCAGCTTTTGCTGCACTTTTATGACATCAGATTTAATCACCATTGGAGATGAAATTTTAATTGGCCAGATTGTAGATACTAATTCTGCATGGATGGCCAATTTTTTAGAGGAAAATGGTATTATGGTAAGGCAGATTACTTCTGTTTCAGATACTAAAGATCATATCATTTCTAGCTTGACCGCTTCTTTAGCAGAGGTTGATATAGTGTTTTTAACAGGGGGTTTAGGTCCTACTAATGACGACATTACTAAAAAAACATTGTCTGATTTTTTTGGTGATAAGCTTATTTTAGATGATTCTGTGTTAAAACATATTCTTGCTTTTTTTAAAGAAAGGGGTAGGGAAGCAAATGATTTAACAAAAGCTCAGGCTTTAGTGCCTTCTAAATGTAAGATCATTAAGAACAAATTTGGTACTGCTCCAGCTATGTGGTTTGAACATGATGGTAAAATTATTGTTTCTATGCCTGGTGTGCCATCGGAAATGAGGCAAATAATGAAAGATGCCTTGCTTTTAATAAAAGAGCAAAAAGTATTGGGTGAGATAATTCATAAAACTATTTTTTTACGTGGTATTGTTGAGTCTCATTTGGCTGAAATGATATCTTCTTGGGAGAATTCTTTACCTAAAGACATTAAGCTAGCTTATTTGCCATCTAGAAGTTGTCTTAAGTTGAGGTTTACTGCTAGAGGAGCTGATCGTCTTGGATTAACTCATTTAATAGAACAAAACATTGACTCTTTAAAAGAAATAGTTGGATCCTATTACTCCGATTATCAAACTCATTTAGATGAGGAGATGTTGGTTATGCTTCTTAAAAAGAAAGGAAAGTCTTTTAGCACAGCGGAAAGTTGTACTGGGGGAAATATAGCTAAGCTGACAACTTCCATCGCTGGCTCATCATCTTGCTTTAAAGGTTCTTTAATTGCATATTCTGAAGATATTAAAATTAATGTGTTGAATGTAGATTCTGATATCATTAAAGAATTTGGTGTTGTAAGCGAACAAGTGGTTTCTGCAATGGCGGTCGAGAGTAGGAAAATGTTTGGTTCAGACTATTCTATTTCTACTTCGGGAATTGCTGGTCCGACAGGCGCTACTAATGAATTGCCTGTTGGTACAATTTGCTATGCAATTGCTACTCCAAGTGGTGTTCATGCTTTTACAAAACAATATAATAGTGATAGGGTGACTAATGTTTCGCGTGTTTCACTAGATAGTATTCGCTATTTAAATTCCATACTAGAAAATTTACCTTCACTTGATTGATATAGTTATAATTTATTCTATATTTGCAACCCAATTTATTTAAAACAGAAGCATAAAATGGCTAGAATTTGCGATTTAACAGGTAAAAAAGTAATGGTTGGAAACAACGTTTCTCACTCTAAAAG
>JABAYQ010000164.1 GCA_018608925.1 Cryomorphaceae bacterium
CCAGTATTAAATACGACTACATCTTATTATGTAAATGAAAGCCAGGCTGGCACCACCATTTCAGATGGGCCTGAAAATCAAAATAGTTTGGGAGCAGGGGATTTTCATTTTGGTACAGACTGGGAAGAGGTTTTTAGCTGCTCATCAAATACATTGTTAAAAAGTGTATTTATGTATGCTCAAGAAGATTTTTCGATAGATGTAGTATTAAAACTAGCTGATGGTACAATCTTAGAAAGTACGACCATAAATCTTTCTCAAGGAGACAACACTGTTGATTTAAACTTCAATATTCCAGCTGCTCAAAACATGACTCTAGGATTAGAAGGTGAAAATCTTGGTCTTTGGAGAAATGACAATGTAAATGATTACCCAATTACTATTGGAAACAATATTGTTGTAAATGAATCTACAGCTGGAGAAGATTATTTTTATTATTTCTACAACTGGGAAGTAGAAGAATTTTGTTCTAGTAATTTAATAGAAGTTGTTGCTATGGTAGGAAGTCCTGAAGAATTATCTATTTCATTAAACAACGACTGTTTATTCAACAACGTAACTCTTAGCGGATTAGGTAATTTTAACAATTTTACATGGAACAATCAACAAGAAGGGAGTGAAATTACAGTATCAGAAATTGGCACATACACTCTTACAGCCACCGACACTAATGGTTGTGTTGCTACCCAACAAATAGATGTTGCTTCTATTAACGAATTAGAAATCAGTACCGGACTGCAAGCTTTTTGCGAAGGAAATCCTGTTATACTTCAAATATCACCAGGCTTAGAAAATTACGAATGGAGCAATGGAGGGAACACTAATATGACAGAAGTATTCGAAAGTGGCACATATTCGGTTAACGCGACTGATCAGAACGGTTGCGAATACTATGACGAAATAACTCTTGAATTCAACGAAGTTCAAGAAATCAATATTGAATCTTTAGATGGTGATATTATTTGTCGTGGAGATGAGTTTACATTATCAGCATCGGGCGGATCAGATAGCTACATATGGGACAATAGTTTTTCTGGAGAAACATATACACTAGAAGCAAACATGACAGGGGCACAGAACTATTCTGTTTCTTCAATGGATAACAACGGATGTAATGTTACAGCTAGTATCGAAATACAGATAATTGATTGTAATTCTATTAGCGAAACAATCCAGCAGTCTATTTTGTTATTTCCTAATCCGAATAGCGGAGAATTTTCTATCTATCATCAGGCTGAAAATGACAAAATAAATGTAATTAACATTTATGATACTAGAAGTAGACTAATAGAATCTAGAAGAGTTGACTATTCCAACAATAACCTATCAGAGAAATTCCAATTAAAGAATAATGACAAAGGGATTTATTTTGTTGAAATGATAGGCGATAAAGGAACCTATTTTCAAAAAGTTGTTTTAAACTAATTGAATATTTTATCTGGGTTAAGTATATTATTTGGATCAAATAATCTTTTAATTCCTTTTTGGATTTCAATATTCTTTTCGGAAAATGCAATATCCATAAACTGTTTTTGAACCCAGCCAATACCATGTTCTCCACTTAAGGTTCCTCCTAGTGATACGGTTAATTCGAAGATTTCGCGAATTCCTAAATTTAATTTGTTGTTCCAATCATCGTCTGACATATCTCCTTTGATAATATTGATGTGTAAGTTACCATCACCAGCGTGACCATAACATACCGAATTGAATCCAAACTTCTCTCCTATTACTTTTACTCCAGAAAGGAGCTTTGGCAACTCCGCTCTTGGAACAACAGTATCTTCTTCTTTATAAATGCTATGACTCTTTACTGCCTCTCCTACACTTCTTCTTAAGCTCCATAACTGGTTTTTTTGTTGAGCGGTGTCAGCAAATAATATTTCGCTGCAATCAAATCCTTCCATCACCTCTGCTATTTTTTCACAATCTTTAAAAATAACATCCATATCGTTACCATCCACTTCTACTAATAAGTGAGCTTTTATTTCATCATCAATAGTTAAAGATTCATCGGCAAATTTAATAGCCCAATCAATAGCTTCTCTTTCCATAAATTCTAAAGCAGAAGGAGTTATTCCTGCACGAAAAACGGCAGAAACAGCTTCGCAAGCTTTTTCGGTTGATTTGAAAGGAACTAGCATCGTTACATCTTGAGTAGGATGTGGTATCAAACGAAAAACAATTTTTGTGATGACCCCTAAAGTTCCCTCACTTCCAATCATTAATTGAGTAAGATTATAACCCGTAGAATTTTTTAATACGTTTGCTCCTGTCCAAATTATTTCCCCAGTTGGCAAAACTACTTCAAGGTTTAACACATAATCTTTAGTTACACCATATTTAAGTGCTTTTGGTCCTCCCGAGTTTTCTGCTAAATTACCACCCAAAAAAGAACTTCCTTTACTAGCTGGGTCTGGCGGATAGTACAATCCTTTTTCGCTAACTGCGTCTTTAAACACCTGATTTATTACACCAGGCTCAACAGTAGCTTGTAAATTGCGTTCGTCAATTTCGATAATAGAAGTAAATCTTTCCATACTCATAGCAATACCACCACAAACAGGTAAAGAACCGCCGCTTAAACCTGTTCTAGCTCCACAAGGAGTTACAGGAATTTTGTTTTCATTACAGTAACTAACAATTTTAGAAACATCTTGAGTATTAACTGGCTTTAGAACTATTTCAGGAAAATACCTCAAGTCTTCAGTGTAATCGTGAGAATAATCTTCTAATTTAGCACCAGCAACAATCATGTTGCTTTCTTGTAAAAAAGAAGCGAAATAGTCTATGTTTTCTTGGGAAACTTTATTGTAACTCATCAAAATTAATTTTAAACAAAATTAAGTATTTTAGTTCGCTTTTAACCCAATAAAAAATATGAAACAAATATTAGTATTATTACTAGCTGTATACTCCATTTCAGCTGTAGCTCAAAACAAAGATATTACCCTTGAAGATATCTGGCAAGACTATGTGTTTTATCCTTCCTCTATTCAAGGATTAAATTCGATGAATGACGGCATTCATTTTAGTAAAATCACCAAAAAAGACAAGCTTCAGTTCTTAAACAAATATAGTTTTGAAACAGGTGAGGTAATAGATTCTATTACCTCTTCTGAAGTTTTAGGTTTTAATATAGGAAACTATAGTTTTTCCGAAAACGAAGAGAAAATAGTATTTGCTACAGAAACCGAAAGCATTTACAGATATAGTAGTCGATCTATTTTTTATGTTTTAGATTTAAAAACTGAAAAAGTAAGTAAAGTTTCTGATGATAAAGTAATGTATGCAAGCCTTTCCCCTAATGGTAAAAAAATAGCATATG
>JABAYQ010000093.1 GCA_018608925.1 Cryomorphaceae bacterium
CTCCAGAAGGAGCTGAAAAGATAATTACTTTATTATAAGACATTCAAGATCTGTTCTTTAATTTTTTCTAATTCGTCTTTCATTTGCACAACTATTTGCTGCATTTTAGCATCGTTCGATTTAGAACCCATAGTGTTTACTTCTCTTCCGATTTCTTGGCAAATAAATCCTAATTTTTTACCTTGAGAACTATCGGTTTTTAGGTTTTCAATAAAATAATCTAGGTGATTAGCTAGTCTTACTACCTCTTCGTTAATGTCTAGTTTTTCGATATAGAAAATAATTTCTTGCTCCAAACGGTTAGGGTCCACCTCTACTTGTAAAGCGTCTATTTTTTCTTTTAGACGGCTTTTAATTTTATCAATTCGTTGTTTTTCAACACCTTCGACTTCTATAAGTAAGGTCTTTATAGTATGAATTCGGGCTGCAAAATCTTTTTGCAACACCTGTCCTTCGTCTTCTCTAAATTGGTTTAAATTGGTAATAGCTTGGTCCAGAAGCTTGTCAATGTTTAGCCATTCTTTCTCGTCGATGCTTTCTTTTTCTTGCTTAAGCACCTCTGGCATACGCATAATGATACCCATTAAGTTTTCTTTGGTTTCCATCTCAGAAGAGATTTCTTTTAGCTCTTGGTAATAGCTTTTGATTAGTTCTTTATTAAGAGAAACGGTTTTCTGAATTCCTGTAAATTCTACAAAAATAGAAACGTCAATTTTTCCTCTTTTAAGGTGGGAACCTACTTTCTGACGAGAGATTAATTCTTTCTCTCTTAAGCTAGAGGGCATTCTGAAATTCATATCGATTTGCTTACTATTTAAGCTTTTAATCTCTATGGTTACTTTCTTGTTTTCCAGATTAGCTTCGGCTTTGCCATAACCTGTCATTGATAAAATCATCTTCTTTATTTTTTACAAATGTACTAAATTGCGATTTGCTTACTTTTCTTTTTTAGAAACGTTTTTGAGTCTCATACCTATAAACATTCCTGCAATTATAAGTATGTAGCCATAATCTTCGGCAACACTCCAGTCTGTAAGTTCATTTACTGCTAATAAGATAGCTGCCGAAATTAGAATTCCTAAAGCAGGATAAATTCTCTTGTTCATAATTGTTAGGGCTTATTTAAGCATCAAAAGTAGTGAATACTTATCTGATGTAGGGCGGCTATTAAGATTTAAAATAAAGCCGCTAAGACTTAAATTATTTTGTCTTAGCGGCTTTATAATTTTACATTTCTTTAGGGTTTGCACCATACTGGTTTTCACCTGCATTACTGTCTGTGCACATTAAAACGATAAGCCAAATAGCACCAATTAATGGAATAAATGCGATTAACAGCATCCAACCACTTTTTCCTATATCATGAAGACGTCTAACAGCAACCGCAATTCCAGGGATTATTAATGCTAAGGTATAAAGTCCGTAAATGGCGCCATAACCTATAACAGGATCAGCAATGCCTAGTAAGTTGTCTAATAACATTGCTACAAAACCAAAAATCATATTAAACAATATAAACATCCAATACTCTTTTCTTCTTGCTCTTCCGTTAAAGTCAGCGTATTGTCTTAATACTTTTAAAAACCATTCCATTGTTTTTTTGTTTTAGTTTGCCTACTTCTAAGGTTTTTCGGCGTCTACCTCGTTTTTAGAGTTGTTGCTGATCTCAACTTTAATTCTCGTGCATTGCACTATAAACGATTAAATTTTTTCTAACTCAATTAGTAATAGACTGTTTCCTAAAACCCTTTATTAGTTTAGTTTTTCATTGAGAATTTAACAATAATACAAAATTTTTGGCCAGCAATAAAAACAGAATTTGGTGAATTACAGTTAGTTGTGCTCGTATTTACAATTGAAAAGCAAAAAATGTTCTCTAGGCTTCTAGCTTCTTTTTTTCCATACTCACTAAATAGACTCCTGTGAAAATGATGATAGAAGAAATGATTTTGTTCCAATCGAGTTGGTCGCTCTGAACCGATATAGCTATTATACTAGCCAAAATAGGTTGGAGGTAAATATAAGAACTCACCGTAGTAGGGTTGAGAGTACGTAGTCCGATAATGTTAAACAGGTAAGCCAAAAAAGTAGTTCCTACTACTACAAACACTATAGCATACATAATATTAGTGGGCATGGTTCTCCATTGTATTTCCGAAAACTCTTGGTATCCGAATGGTACAACAAAGATAAGTCCGAACAAAAAGACCCAGCTAATAACGGTCATGGCTTGATACTTTTTCATCAATGGCTTAACGATTACAAGGTATACCCCGTAGGAGCAAGCATTTATCAAAACCAATAAATTCCCTAAAGATTGAGAACTGTTAAGCAAAGAGAAATCGCCTCCATTGGTAAAAAGAGATATGGCTCCCATGGCTCCGAATGCTATCCCTATAAGTTTACGAATGGTTATTTTTTCCGACAGTAAAAAAGCACTTATCACCAAAACAATAATAGGATTGGTAACCATTATAACTGATGCGCTGATGGGGGTAGTAAGGTTGAGCCCTTCAAAAAATAACATTTGATTTACTGCCACTCCGAATAGCCCGCATAGCATGAGCCTTAGCATGTCTTTTTGCTCTACTTTTTGATAGGAAAAGAGGCCATAAACCAACCAAAAAAGAAGGGTAGCTCCTACCACTCGCATAAAGATAAAACCCAAAGGCTCTACGTACTTAGGCATAACTGTTTTAGCAACCGTAAAATTGATGGCGTAAATTAGGTTAGCTCCGAAAAGGCACAGATGAGCAATGGTTTTTTTATTCATCTAACTTTTTTTGAAGGGCTTCAATAGTGCTTTTGCTGTTGCCAACAAAAATGCTTTGGTCAACAATAAAAACAGGTCTTTTCAGAAAAGTGTCATCTTCTAAAATGTATTTTCTATAGTCTTGTTCTTGTAGGTTTTTTTCTTTCAAGTTAAGAGTTCTGTACTTAATTGCTCGCTTGCTAAAAAGTGCTTGGTAAGAGCCTGCTAAGTCTGCCATTTGATCGATCTGATCTTCCGTAATTTTTTGACTTCGGATTTCTTGTTTGTCAAAGGTCCAATTTACTTCGGTTAAGATGCGTTGGCAGGTACTGCATTTTGCTAGATGGAAAACTTTTCTCATAAGGGTGCGAAAATACAAACATAATTTATAATTATTAAAGTTATTGTGGCTTCGATTTTTTCTCATTTTTTACTCAAAATAATTACATTTGTGTTTAATACTTTTTACAAATTAACGATCTACTCCAAAATGAAATTTAATACCAAAGTAATTCACGCAGGCCTAGAGCCAGACCCAACAACAGGAGCAATAATGACTCCTATTTACCAAACATCTACCTACGTTCAGAAATCTCCGGGAGACCATAAAGGTTTTGAGTATTCTAGAACAGGAAACCCTACAAGATCTGCTTTAGAAGCAAACTTGGCAGCATTAGAAAATGCTAAATACGGACTTTGTTTTGGTAGTGGACTAGCTGCAATTGATGCCGTAATGAAACTTCTAAAGCCAGGTGATGAGGTAGTTTCTACTAACGACCTATACGGAGGAACGTATCGAATATTTACTAAGGTATTTGAGAACTACGGAATTAAGTTTCATTTTATTGGAATGGAAAACGCTCATAAAATTGAAGAATACATCAATAGCAATACCAAGCTTATTTGGGTAGAAACACCTACTAACCCAATGCTTAATATTATTGACATAGAAGCTGCATCGGCAATTTCTAAAAAACACAATCTGATTTTAGGAGTCGACAATACTTTCGCGTCTCCTTACCTTCAAAACCCAATGGATATGGGTGCTGATATTGTGATGCACTCTGTAACTAAATATTTGGGCGGCCATTCCGACGTAGTAATGGGAGCGCTTATGGTAAGCGACGAAGCTTTAGCTGAGAGATTGTTTTTTATTCAAAATAGTTGTGGTGCCGTTCCTGGTCCTATGGATAGTTTTCTAGTACTTAGAGGAATTAAAACCCTTCATTTACGAATTCAGCGCCATTGCGAAAACGGAAAAGAAATAGCACATTTCTTAAAAGGACACCCTAAAGTGGAGAACGTATACTGGCCAGGTTTCGAAGACCATCCTAACCACGATATTGCTAAAAAGCAAATGAAAGACTTTGGTGGAATGCTATCATTCTCTTTAAAAGGAAATAAAATAGAAGACGCTTTTAAAGTGGTTTCCTCTACCCATTATTTCACTCTTGCAGAATCTTTAGGAGGCGTAGAATCTCTTTGCGGACACCCTGCAAGCATGACGCACGCTGCTATACCTAAAGAAGAAAGAGAAAAAACTGGAGTAGTAGATTCTCTTATCCGATTAAGTGTTGGAGTTGAAGACATTGAAGATTTAAAAGCAGATTTAGATCAAGCATTAAATCAGTTGTAAAATGAATCTATTTTATATTACTGGTACTAGTAGCGGAATTGGCTATGCTATAGCGACCCTTCTATTAAAAGACTCTAACAATATCGTTATTGGTATTTCTAGAAGGAATAAAATAGAGCATAAAAATTACCACCATATAAGCCACGATTTATCCCTGCCAATTTTGGCAAATACTTTTGAAAAGCTCGATGCTAACTATAACAAAATTGTACTTATAAACAATGCTGGTCAGGTAGGTCCGGTTACTCCAATGGGCAAGCAAACCTATGAGGAGATAAACCAGAACTACGCCATTAATTTAGTGGCTCCAACCTTATTGTGTAACGACTTTATTGGAGCTTATAAAGACCATTCTGCATTAAAAATGATTATAAATGTAAGTTCTGGAGCTGGCAAACATGCTATAGAATCTTGGAACACTTATTGTGCTTCCAAAGCAGCGTTAGATATGCTGTCATTAGTTATTCAGGCAGAGCATCCAGAGTTTAAAGTGTATGCTCTAGCTCCAGGAATAGTAGACACCGAAATGCAGGCAGCAATTAGAGAGGCTAATAAAGAGGACTTCCCTCATCTGGAAAAATTTGTTGGCTATAAAAAAGAAGGCGAATTAGCAGATGCTGGTTTAGTAGCTCAAAAATATTTAAAGCTTATCGAAAATCCCGAACTGTTTAAGGATACCATATGCTCCGTTAGAGATATAGATTGAAAATTTAGTGGGCCTGTAGCCAGTTTTGTCCTGTTCCTAAATCAACTTCTAAAGGAACACTTAAGCTAACTGCTTGCTCCATTTTATTTTTTATCAATTTCTGAATCTCTTCTAGTTCAGGCAAATACACATCAAAGACCAATTCATCATGTACTTGAAGTAGCATTTTGCTTTTGTATCCGGCCTCGCTTATTGCGTTTTGAACCTCTATCATCGCTATCTTAATTACATCGGCTGCAGCACCCTGAATAGGAGCGTTTATAGCATTTCTTTCGGCATAACCTCTGACTACTGCATTTCTAGAGTTGATGTCCTTTAAATGCCTCTTTCTGCCCATTATAGTTTCTACATATCCTTTGTCACGAGCGTCGTTGATGCTTTTATCCATAAACTCTTTTACTTTTGGGTATTGTAAAAAGTAATTGTCTATTATTTCTTTGGCTTCCGTTCGTTTAATGGCTAGTCGTTGCGATAGTCCGAAAGCAGAAATTCCGTAAATAATTCCAAAATTTACCATCTTGGCATTCGATCTTTGCTCTCTACTAACCTCAGACAATTCTACCCCATATACTTTTGCTGCCGTAGCAGAATGGATGTCTTCTTTGTTGGTAAATGCGGTGAGCATTCCTTGGTCTTGTGATAAGTGAGCCATTAGCCTTAATTCTATTTGAGAGTAATCGGCAGCTAGTAAAATGTGGTTTTCGTCTTTGGCAATAAATGCTTTTCTAACTTCTCTTCCTTTCTCACTTCGGATAGGGATGTTTTGTAAGTTTGGGTTGGTAGAGCTTAATCTTCCTGTGGCAGCAACAGTTTGTTGGTAGGTAGTATGTATTCTTTGGCTGTCTTTTTTCGCCAAATTTGGCAAAGCATCTACATAAGTAGACTTTAATTTCTGAAGGTGCCTAAAGTCCAAAATATCATCGATAATGACATGCTTGCCTTTTAGTTTTAAAAGGGTTTCTTCTGAAGTAGAGTATTGTCCGCTTTTAGTCTTTTTAGGCTTATCTACCAGTTTCAAATGTTCGAAAAGCATTTGGCCTAGTTGCTTAGGGGATGCTAAGTTAAATGGGGTTCCTGCAATTTCTTGCACGTTTTGATTTAGCCTTCTAATTTCTTGGTCTAGCTCTTGTGAAAAGCTATTCAAAGAAGAAATATCAATCTTTATGCCTTCCATTTCCATCTGAGATAATACAGGAATAAGTGGAAGTTCTATTTCTTTAAATAATTTTTCTAGATCGGATGTTTTTATAGACTCTTCAAAAAGGGTTTTGAGCTGAAAAGTAATGTCTGCATCTTCACAAGCATATTCGCAAACCTTGTCGATGTCGGCGAAACGCATACTGCTTTGTGAAGCTCCCTTTTTACCAATTAAAGTCTCAATGCTTATGGTCTGATAATTCAAATAATTTTGAGCTAGGTCATCCATATTATGCCTCTGGTCTGGCTCTAATAAATAATGGGCAATCATAGTGTCAAAATAAGGCGCGCAAACCTGTAGGCCGTATTTTAATAATATTTTATAATCGTATTTTAAATTCTGAGCGATTTTTTCGATCTCATTATTTTCAAAAAAGGTTTTGAACTCGCTAGCAATTTCTTGTTCTTTTCCTTGTTCTACCGGCACGTAAAATGCTTCGTTCTTTTTAAAGCAAAAAGAAAAGCCAACTAGCTCGGCAGTAATAGGGTCGAGTCCTGTAGTTTCGGTGTCGAAACAAACCGACTTTTGTTCCAAAAGTAAATCCAATAATTCTTTTCTCTTTTGAGCGCTATCTACCAGACGGTAATCGACGCTCATGTCTTTAATAGACTGGTAATTAGAAACCGGAACAATTTGCTCTGGCTCTTGAGAAAATAAATCGAATTGATTGGTGCTGGCTTTTTTAGGAGCTGCAACTACCTCTTTGTTTTCTTCCGGACTTATTTCTTGGTTAAGCAATCTTTTTGCTAGGGTACGGAATTCTAACTCTTCAAATAAAGAGGTTACTTTTTCAGGATTAAATTTCTGAACTTTTAAATCGTTTTCTACTAATTCGACAGGGGCATCTAAAATTATGGTAGCCAATCTTTTAGACAATATTCCTTTGTCTTTATTTTCTTCAATCTTCTCTTTTATTTTTCCTTTTAGCTTGTCGGTATTTGCTAAGAGATTTTCCATAGTTCCGAACTCAGCTAGGTATTTTTTGGCTGTTTTTTCTCCAACACCTGGTAAGCCAGGGATGTTGTCTACAGCATCGCCCATCATTCCTAAAAAATCGATTACTTGGCTAACATCTGTTATTTCGAATTTTGCTAAGACTTCATTTACTCCCCAAATTTCTGTTGGCTTCCATTTGTTTCCTGGCTTGTACAAGAAAATATTTTCGGAAACTAATTGAGCAAAATCTTTATCGGGAGTCATCATATAGGTAATGAAACCTTCTTTTTCCGCCTTTTTAGCTAGGGTACCGATAACATCATCTGCTTCGTAACCGTCTGCATAAAGTTTAGTGATGTTAAAAGCTTCCAAGACCTGGTCAATATATGGTAGAGCGATGGATATACCTTCTGGCATAGATTCTCTATTGGCTTTGTATTCGGAGTATTCTAAGTGCCTAGTTGTTGCCTTAGGAGTGTCAAAAACTACTGCAATATGGGTGGGATTTTCTTTCTTTAATACTTCTACCAGACTATTGACAAAACCCAAGACAGCAGAAGTTTCTACTCCTTTAGAATTGATTCTAGGATTTTTGCTAAAAGCGAAATACGACCGATAAATTAAGGCAAAGGCATCTATTAAAAATAGTTTTTTTACAGAACTCATAAAACAGGATTTGCTGCAAGATACAAGATTATCACTATTTTTGATACCATGATTCGCATATTGTTACTACTTTTTTTAATCGTTCCTAGCTTGCTTTTTTCACAAGAAAAAGCGGACACCTTAGATGGATGGTGGACGATGAATCAAGACATTCACTATTTTGAAGATCAATCGCTAATAGAGATGGAATTTGTTTCCGATGACTTATTTGACATGGGAATTATCTATAAAGAACTTGCTCCAGATCAAGGAAGTCCTGTACAGGTTACAATAGTAGCCGTATTAAGAGATGAAAAGCTAAGGGTGACCCAACTAGATGTGTCTCCTCAAGGTTGTGATTAGCTTATCCTTTGGAGATAGCTACCGGATTCAACTTTATTAAACCTACAAAATCCATCAGTCGAATAATAGGATAGATAGGATCTATCTCATACCATTTTCTTGCAAAGTTTGCTTTGTTTCCTTGTGCGTGGTGGTTGTTGTGATAACCCTCTCCTAGCATGAAAATGTCAAAAGGCATTAGGTTTTTAGAAGTGTCTTCTACCTTATAGTTGGTATAGCCTATTTTGTGAGCAAACCAATTAACAACAGTTCCGTGAATTGGACCCATTACAATGTGAGCAGGAATAAATAGATACATCCACCATTCGGTAGCGAATAGGTAGTAAAAATATACATAGAATAGTCCCCATAAAATTTTAACGATCAATGATCCGGCCATTTTATCAAACCATTTCCAGTCTGGTAAATTTTGCGAAATAGCATCGTCTACTTTTATTTCTCCACTCTGAATACCTGCAAACTTATGGTATGTTTTTACCATTAATTTAACAAAGTTACTTGAGAATTTTGGAGAATGCGGATCTTCTTCTTTATCGGCATGTATATGGTGTAAGCGGTGTAAAGCTCCGTAAACTTTAGGACTCATGTAAGAAGAGCCTTGAGCTACAAAAGAAAATACGAAAAAGAATTTTTCTACCCATTTAGGCATAGTAAACATTTGGTGCGCCGAATAACGGTGGTGAAAAAACGACTGAGCGAATAATGATAAGTACCAATGAGCGACGATAAAAAGAAAAATTTCCATTTAATTGAGTTTAATTTTATGAGGTACAAAGATAAGCTATTTTCAAATAAACTTTATCTTAATACAATTGATTGAAATTTATTTTCCCAGATTAAAAAGGGTAAAGCCATAAATATCGGCCCACTCTTCGATAATCATATCGACTGGCTTTCCGGCACCATGACCAGCATTTACATCAATACGAATTAATACCGGATTACTGCCCTTGTGTTTTGCTTGTAGCTGGGCTGCAAACTTAAAGCTGTGTGCAGGAACCACTCTATCGTCATGGTCTCCGGTAGTTACTAAAGTAGCCGGATAAGAAACACCTTCTTTTACATTATGAACAGGGGAGTAGCTTTTTAGGTATTCGAACATTTCTTTACTATCATCCGCCGTTCCGTAATCATAAGCCCAGCCCGCTCCAGAAGTAAACTTGTGGTATCGAAGCATGTCTAGAACTCCAACTCCTGGTAAAGCTACTTTCATAAGGTCCGGTCGCTGGGTCATGGTTGCTCCAACTAGAAGTCCTCCGTTTGATCTGCCCGAAACAGCTAAATAGTCCGATGAAGTATATTTTTGCTCAATTAAGAATTCTGCTGCGGCTATAAAATCATCAAATACATTTTGTTTTTGCATTAACGTACCTGCTTTATGCCACTCTTTTCCGTACTCTCCTCCACCTCTCAAATTAGCAACGGCATATATTCCGCCTTGCTCTAGCCAGACAGCATTAGTGATACTAAATGAAGGGGTAAGACTGATGTTAAACCCTCCGTATCCGTAAAGAATAGTAGGGTTTTTTCCATTCAATTTAGTTCCCTTTTTATAGCTAATAATCATTGGTATTTTGGTGCCGTCTTTGGAAGTATAAAAAACTTGTTCCGACTTATAATCGTTGTTTTTAAAGTCAATGTCAGGACTCCAATAAAGAGTAGACACTCCACTTTCTACATCGAGCTCATATATGCTAGATGGAGTATTATAGTTAGTAAAAGAATAAAATAAACTCTTCTCTTCTTTTTCACCAGAAATAGACCCAACACTTCCTACTCCTGCCAATTCGATATTTCTAATAAATTGACCATTATAGTCGTACTGAATGACTTTAGAAATAGCATCTACCATATATTCGGCAAAGAAATAAGCCCCCCCTTTAGAGATAGATAAAACTTCGGGAGTTTCAGCTATAAATTCTTGCCATTTATCAGAGTTAGGCTCTTTAGCGTCTACGGTTACTACCTTTCCGTTTGGAGCATTTAAATTAGTATATAAATAAAGTTTATCTCCTTTGTTTTCCAGCAAATAAGTATCCGACTCGGTATGATCTAAAATGGTAACAAAAGTATTGTTTGGCTTGTTTAAATCGCGAATAAATAACTTGTTTCCAGAAGTGGAAACCGAAGCCGAAACGATTAAAAAACGCTGGTCTTTAGTTACTCTTGCTCCCGTATATCGGTACTTTTGACTAGCGCTTGCTCCGAAGATGACTTTATCCTCGCTTTGTTTGCTTCCTAGTTTATGGTAATAGACTTTGTGATGGTCTGTTTTTGCAGAAAGCTCACTCCCTTGAGGTTTGTCGTAACTAGAATAGTAAAATCCTTGGGTTCCTTTCCAAGAGATTCCGCTAAATTTAATATCTACTAGAGTATCTTCTATAATTTTTTTGCTTTCTACATCCATTACCAATACTTTTCTCCAATCGCTTCCTCCCTCTGAAATAGAATAGGCGACTAAAGAACCGTCTTCGCTAAAGCTTATTCCAGAAAGGGAAGTAGTGCCATCTTCAGAAAAGGTGTTGGGGTCTAAAAACACTTCGTCACTATTTTCTTTGATTTGATAAATTACATAATGGTTTTGTAGTCCATTATTTTTGTAAACGAAAGTGTTTTTTCCTTTTTTAAATGGTGCTCCTGTTTTTTCGTAATCCCAAAGTTCTGTTAACCTATTTTTAATGGTTTCTCTAATCGAAATTTGGTCTAAGTATTGGTAGGTGCTTTTATTTTGTCTTACTACCCAATCTTCTGTTTCAGGACTTCTATCGTCTTCTAACCATCGGTATGGGTCATTTATTTCAGCACCAAAATACTGGCTTAAAGAATCTGCTTTTTTGGTTTGAGGATAGTCCATCGTATTATTTTTATTGTTGCTACAAGAAAAGAGAATAGTTAAAATGAAAAGGAATAAAAACAGATTTTTCATGGGTGATTTTTTAATGTCAGAATAGAGATTATTCGTGGTAGATAACTTCTACTAAAGTTTGTCCTACCGCTTTAAGGGTCGCTTTGTCAATATTGTCCATGTCATCGCTATGAGTATGCCAATGTTTATTGAATCCGCTCATGGTATTCTGATCGTATTCGATAATATCAATGGTAGGGATGTTTGCCAAACTATTGATGAAATAATGGTCGTCTAAAATAGGCGGACTCGCTATGTATCTAAAGTAGTCTTGATAGCCTTGTTCGCTTGCTTTTTTCCAAACCTTTTTTAAGATTCTTTCTCCGTATTGCTTAGAATATCCTTCATGGGAAAAAACAGCATCTTTAGCACCTACCATATCTAATAAAATTCCGTAGCGTGCGTAGTAGTTTTGGGTGTGTGGGTTTCTACTCCAGTACTGAGAACCTAGGCACCAACTTTGAGGGTTAGAGTTTCCGTTATAATCTTGAGGCTGGCCGTAATCTTCGGCATCAAATAATATAATGTCTACCCCAATATTGCTTTCTTGGAGCGATAATAATCTTGCAACTTCTATTAAAACTCCAACTCCAGAACCGCCGTCATTAGCTCCTAAAATAGGGTCTGTTTGATTGATGGTATCGTAGTCGGCAACGTGGCGAGTATCCCAATGGGCACACAATAAAATTCGGTTATTTTTTTCGGGATTAAAAGAAGCAATAATATTTCGCAGCTCATGATTTTTCCCATCGTAGGTGGTAACAGGTGCTTTTTGTTCTATTACGTTTGGGGTGTAAGATTGTAGTTTTTGAACTAAAAAATCGCCGCATTTTTTCCAGCCCGGGCTGCTCAAATATCTAGGACCAAAATCAACTTGATTCTCGATAAACACATATGCGCTATCGGCAACAAATGTTGGAACATTAACTATTTTGATTGCTTTTTTTTGCTCTTTTACTTCTTGCTTGCAAGAGATAAAGCCTATTAGGCAAATAGCGACTAGGCCGTAATATAATTTTCTCATTTAATTTTCTTTGATTTCCCAACTACTCCCTTCGCTACTATCTTTTACTTCAATGTTAAGTTTTTTTAATTCGTCTCTGATTAAATCTGCGGTAGACCAATCTTTTCCTTCTTTTGCTTTTGCTCTCAACTCCAAAACAATTTGCATAACATCATCGCTAATGTCGTTTGCTTTATTGTCTTGAGCTACTTTAATTCCGAGTATGTCTATAATAAAAAGGTCGAATATTTCTTTTGCCTGATCGATGCTTTTTTGATCTAGCTTAAGCTTGCCAGCTTTACAAGAATTAATCACTTTAACTCCTTCGAAAAGATGAGAAATAAGTATTGGAGTGTTAAAGTCATCGTTCATTGCTTGGTAGCATTTTTCTTTAATCTCGTCGAAATCAAAGTCCGATATATCGTCTGCTTTTAGAGAGTCAATAATAGCGTGAGCACTTAATAGTTTTTCCATTCCTTTTTCGGCTGCAACAAGGGCTTGATTAGAGAAGTCGACTTGAGATCTGTAATGTGCTTGAAGTATGAAAAAACGAACTGTCATTGCCGGATATGACCTTTCTAAAAGATCGTGGTTTCCACTAAAAAATTGGTCTAGGTTAATGAAGTTTCCTAAGGACTTACCCATCTTTTTACCGTTAACGGTAATCATGTTATTGTGCATCCAATATTTTGCTGGGTCACAATCGTTACAGGCATTCGATTGCGCAATTTCTGCTTCGTGGTGAGGGAATACTAAATCCATTCCACCTCCGTGAATATCAAAATGGTTGCCTAAATATTTGCTGCTCATTGCCGAACATTCTAGGTGCCATCCCGGAAAGCCTTCGCTCCAAGGAGACGACCATCTCATGATATGTTCTGGGGCAGCTTTTTTCCAAATAGAAAAATCTACTGGATTCTTTTTTTCGCTTTGGCCTTCCAAGGCTCGAGTATTTTCTAGTGTATCTTCTAAATTTCTTCCCGATAGTTTTCCGTAAGGGTAGCGCTCGTTATATTTTATTACGTCTAAATAAACAGAGCCGTTTACTTCGTATGCTAGTCCTTTTTCCAAGATTTTTTCTACCATTTCAATCTGCTCCATAATGTGGCCAGTTGCTCTTGGTTCTATGGAAGGAGGTAGGCAATTTAAACTCTCCATTGCTTGGTGGTATCTGATGGTATAGTGCTGAACTATTTCCATAGGCTCTAATTGCTCCAGCTTTGCTTTTTTAGCAATTTTATCTTCTCCTTCGTCGCCATCTCCTACTAGATGACCAGCGTCCGTAATATTACGGACGTATCTTACTTTATAGTCGAGGTGTTGTAGGTATCTGAAAACAATATCGAAAGTAATTGCTGGCCTTGCATGGCCTAAATGTGGGTCTCCATAAACAGTAGGACCACAAACATACATACCCACATGTGATGGATTTAAAGGTTGAAAAACCTCCTTTTTTCTACTTAAAGTATTGTAAACGCTTAATTCTGCTTTCATGAACGCTAATTAAAGATTATTTTTTTAAATTTTTAATCATATCGGCTGTCATTTTCTTTAAATCAAATTCCGATTTCCAATTCCAATCTTTTGTAGCAATGCTATCGTCCATACTTTTAGGCCAGCTATTGGCAATTTCTTGGCGATAATCTTCTTGGTAACTCATTTCGAAATTTGGGAAATAGTTTTTTATTTCCTGACTAAGTTCTTGGGGATTAAAACTTAAACCTGCAATATTATAAGAAGAGCGAATTTTAACATTTTCAGATGGGGATTCCATTATTTCTATGGTTGCTCTTATGGCATCGTTCATATACATCATCGGCAGTGTAGTGTCTGGGGACAGAAA
Organism: Cryomorphaceae bacterium; assembly: GCA_018608925.1. Classification (GTDB taxonomy): domain Bacteria; phylum Bacteroidota; class Bacteroidia; order Flavobacteriales; family UBA7312; genus JABAYQ01. The sequence continues at coordinate 13,988 of JABAYQ010000093.1, forward strand.
ACTTTGGTATTTATTATTTTTAATTGCTTCGTGAAAAATATGAACCGCATAGTCTGTGGTTCCTCCTCCGGGAGCAGCCTTCCAGCCAATTAGTCCTGGGTATCTTAAACTACGAACGTCTACATCAAACTTATCATAGTAATATTGGCACCATCTTTCTCCTGCAAGTTTACTTATTCCATAAACCGTATTGGGATCCATTATGGTATGTTGAGGGGTGAATGTTTGAGGTGTTGTTGGGCCAAAAACAGCAATAGAACTTGGCCAGTATACTTTTTTAATGTGCTTGTGGCGCGCTAACTCTAGTACATTGGATAGCGATTGCATGTTTAGACTCCAGCCTAATTCGATATTTTTTTCGGCAGTAGCCGATAATAAAGCTGCTAGCAGATAAACTTGAGTAACCTTATATTTCTTAACCACCTCAATTAGGCGGTTTTGATCCATCACATCAATGATTTCGAAAGGACCGCTTTCTAACAATTCTTTAGAGATGGACGGACGAATATCGGATGCAATTACATGATTGTTTCCGAAAAGTGATCTTAGATCCATCACTAATTCAGTGCCTATCTGACCAGATGAGCCGATTACTAATATAGTATCTTTCATGAGCAAATTATATGAACAACAAATATACTATTTAAGTACAATCGTTGAAGTGTTTTTTATGATTTCCTATTTGTTTTTGTACCTTTGTTATTGCTCGAAAAATAATTTTTAATGGATCCCAACGCTAACAAAAAAGGTCTACACAACAAGCTTAATAAGGAGCAAGCCATTGCTCGCTTAAAAGCCGAAAACTTTAAAAGAAAAACCATTTCTTTCTATAAGTACGTCCTTCTTTCTGACTTAGAAGTCTACAGAGACTCTTTATTTGATGCTTGGAAAAAACTAGGTGTTTTAGGAAGAGTTTATATTGCTCAGGAAGGCATTAACGCTCAAATAAGTGTGCCAGAGTACAGCTTAAAATCGTTTCGAAAATCGGTAGATAATTATAGCGAATTGAAAGATGTATCTTTCAAAATAGCGGTTCAAGAAAGCGATTTTTCTTTCTATAAGCTTACCATAAAAGTACGCAAGCAAATTGTAGCCGATGGCCTAACGCTCGATCAATATGATGTTACTAATGTCGGGACTCACCTAGATGCCGAACAGTGGAACAAAGCAATAGAAGAGGGAGCAATTGTAGTAGATATGCGCAACCATTACGAAAGTGAAATTGGTCGTTTCGAGAATGCTATTTGCCCTCAGTCAGAAACTTTTAAGGAAGAATTGCCAGAGGTAAAAGACTTGTTAAAAGGCAAAGAAGACCAGAAAGTAATTTTGTATTGCACAGGAGGTATTCGTTGCGAAAAGACGTCGGCTTATTTAAAACACCATGGCTTTGAAGATGTAAACCAGCTTCATGGCGGCATTATTGATTATGTAAGACAGCTCGAGGAGAATGAAGATATGGTCAATAAATTCAAAGGTAAAAACTTTGTTTTTGACGAAAGACTAGGCGAGAGAGTCAGTAAGGAGGTAATTTCTAATTGCCACCAATGTGGAGAGAAAGCAGACAGCCATATTAATTGTAAAAATGTAAATTGCAATTTATTATTTATTCAGTGTCAGTCTTGCCAGAGCGATCATCAAAAGTGTTGTTCGCCAGAATGTATGCGATTAAAAAACTTACCTGAAGACCAACAAAAAGAAATAAGAAAAGGTAAAGAGAATAAAGAACGCTTTCATAGTCATCAGAAAGTAGATTTAAGTCAAGCTTTTAAAAAATAAAATAGAGAAGATGCCATTTTATCATCAATTAGGAAAAATACCACATAAGAGACACACCATTTTTAGAAAAGAAGATGGCGGCCTTTATTACGAACAGCTTTTCGGAACCGTTGGTTTTGACGGAATGTCGTCTTTGCTATACCACACTCACCGACCAACTATGGTGAAGAAGATTAATGGTTTTAAAGATATTGCTCCTAAAATAGCGGTAGAAAAAAACATGAAATCGATCAGTTTGAAAGGGTTTTCTGTTCCTGCAAAAGACGATTTTCTGGAAAGTAGAGTGCCTGTTTTAATAAACAGCGACGTTCATATTTCTCTTGCAGCACCTAAAAAATCGATGACCGATTATTTTTATAAAAACTCCGATTGCGACGAGCTTTTATTTATCCATAAAGGAACAGGAAGGCTACGTACTTTAGTAGGAACACTTACTTTTAGTTATGGCGATTATTTGCTAGTTCCTAGAGGGATGATTTACTGCATCGAATTCGATACGGAAGATAACCGTTTGTTTATTGTAGAATCGACAAGCCCTATGTACACTCCTAAAAGGTACCGCAATTGGTTTGGCCAGTTGTTAGAGCATTCTCCTTATTGTGAAAGAGATCTTCGTCGTCCTGAAAATTTAGAAACCCACGATGAGCTTGGCGATTTCACTATTAAAATTAAAAAACAAGGATTGCTGCATGACTACGTTTATGCTTCTCACCCTTTTGATGTTGTGGGCTGGGACGGATACAATTATCCCTATGCTTTTTCCATCCACGATTTTGAGCCAATAACAGGAAGAGTACACCAACCACCTCCAGTACATCAAACTTTTGAGTCTAAAGGATTTGTGGTTTGCTCTTTTTGCCCAAGATTATACGATTACCATCCTGAGTCTATTCCTGCTCCTTACAACCACTCTAATATAGATTCCGATGAGGTTTTATATTATGTAGATGGCGATTTTATGAGTAGAAACGACATTGAAAAAGGACAAATAACGTTGCACCCTGGAGGTATCCCTCATGGGCCACACCCTGGCGCAACAGAAAGAAGTATCGGACAAACGGTTACCGAAGAGTTAGCGGTTATGGTCGATACTTTTAAACCACTAATGGTTACCGAAGAGGCTATGAAAATAGTTGGAGGGGATTACCACCTTTCGTGGTTAGATAAAGATTCAAAATAAAAAAAACAAATATGTCAGCAGAAATTAAAAATTTAAAAAACTTACAGAATACCGAGTACGGATTAAAAAAACTGTTTGCAGAAGCAGAAGATTTTTTACCATTATTGGGTACCGATTATGTAGAGCTTTATGTAGGAAACGCCAAGCAATCGGCTCATTTCTATAAAACGGCTTTTGGTTTTCAAAGCGAAGCTTTTGCAGGTCTTGAAACCGGAATGACAGACAGAGTTTCTTATGTTTTAAAGCAAGACAAAATCCGTTTGGTACTAACAACGCCATTAAACGAAGACGGACCAATTAACGAACACATCAACAAACATGGCGATGGGGTTAAGGTGGTTGCTTTATGGGTAGAAGATGCTACAAAAGCATGGGAAGAAACTACTAAAAGAGGTGCCAAGTCGTTTATGGAGCCAACTACAGAAAAAGATGACCACGGTTCGGTTGTTCGTTCTGGAATCCATACTTACGGAGAAACGGTTCATATTTTTGTAGAGAGAAAAAACTACAATGGCATATTCTTACCAGGCTATAAGAAATGGGAAAGCCATTATAATCCTGAGCCGGTAGGTATTAAGTTTATCGACCATATGGTAGGTAATGTGGATTGGAATGAGATGAACGATTGGTGTCAGTTTTATGCCAAAGTAATGGGCTTTGCTCAAATTATTTCGTTTGATGACAACGACATTTCTACCGACTTTACCGCTCTAATGAGTAAGGTGATGAGTAACGGAAACGGACGAATTAAATTCCCTATTAACGAGCCAGCAGAAGGAAAGAAAAAATCTCAAATTGAAGAGTACATTCAGTTTTACAATGGCCCAGGAGTACAGCACATTGCCGTAGCTACCGATGACATCGTAACTACTGTTTCGGCTATGAGAGATAGAGGAGTGGAGTTTTTGTATGTGCCTGATAGTTATTACAATGACCTTATAGAAAGGGTTGGAGAAATAGACGAAGACGTTGAGGTTCTTAAAGAACACGGCATCCTGATTGATAGAGACGAGGAAGGATATCTGTTGCAGTTGTTTACTAAACCTGTGGTTGACAGGCCAACTATGTTCTTTGAAATTATTCAAAGAAAAGGAGCTCAATCTTTTGGTAAAGGAAACTTCAAAGCATTGTTTGAAGCTATAGAACGAGAACAAGATAATAGAGGAACACTCTAAATAAAAAAGCCTCCAAATTTGGAGGCTTTTTTATTATTTAAGTTTTATGTGTAGCTCGTCGAGCTGACTGTTATCGATAATAGAAGGAGCGTCTATCATAACGTCTCTTCCCGAATTGTTTTTAGGGAAGGCTATGAAATCTCGGATACTTTCTTGGCCTCCGAATAGAGAGCACAGTCTATCGAATCCGAAAGCGATACCACCATGTGGAGGTGCCCCATATTCGAAAGCATTCATTAAGAAACCAAACTGATCTTTTGCTTGTTCTTCGCTAAAGCCTAAGTGTTTAAACATTAGTTTTTGCAAATCTTTATCGTGAATACGGATAGATCCGCCACCAATTTCGCTACCATTCATTACTAAATCGTATGCGTTTGCTCTTACTGCAGCTGGGTCGGTATCGAGTTTGGCGATATCGTTTGGCTTTGGTGAAGTAAAAGGGTGGTGCATAGCGTGGTACCTTTGTGTTTCTTCGTCCCATTCTAATAATGGGAAATCTACTACCCATAGAGGAGCAAAAACCTTAGGATCTCTTAAGCCTAATTGTTGGCCTATTTCTAATCTAAGTTCGTTCATTTGCTTTCTTACTTTATCGGTATCTCCCGAAAGTAAGAACATTAAATCGCCTTTTTGGGCACCCATTTTATGGGCCCATTTTGCTAAATCTTCTTGGCTAAAGAATTTATCTACCGACGATTTAAAAGTACCATCTTGGTTGTATTTGCAATAGATAAGTCCTTTTGCTCCAATTTGAGGGCGCTTTACAAAGTCGGTTAGTTTATCGATTTGTTTTCTGGTCCAGTCTCCACATCCTTTCGCACAAATACCCACCACTAATTCGGCACTATCGAAAACTACAAAATCGTTTTGCTGACATACTTCATTTAGTTCGCTAAATTGCATTTCGAAACGAATGTCTGGCTTATCTGATCCGTATAATCGCATAGCATCGTCATAGCTCATGCGAGGGAATTGTTGTAGCTCTACTCCTTTAATTTCTTTAAGTAGATGCCTAGTTAAACCTTCGAACATATTTAAAATATCTTCTTGTTCGATAAAAGACATTTCGCAGTCAATTTGAGTAAACTCAGGCTGGCGGTCTGCTCTTAAATCTTCGTCTCTAAAACACTTTACTATTTGGTAATACTTATCGATACCACCCACCATTAGCAATTGCTTAAAGGTTTGTGGCGATTGAGGAAGGGCATAAAACTGTCCTTCATTCATTCGGGAAGGCACTACAAAATCTCTAGCTCCTTCGGGAGTAGATTTTATTAGGTAAGGCGTTTCTACTTCTATAAAACTCTGAGCGTCTAAATACTTTCTTGTTTCGGTAGACAGTCGGTGTCTTAAGATTAAATTTTCTCTAACCGGATTACGACGGATATCTAAGTACCTGTATTGCATTCTTAAATCGTCGCCGCCATCGGTTTCGTTTTCAATAGTAAAAGGAGGTGTTTTAGAAGCGTTTAGCACTTTTAATTTGCTCACTTCTATTTCGATATCTCCGGTTGCTATTTTTGCATTTTTGCTCGATCGCTCGATTACTTTTCCTTCAATCTGAATAACAAATTCACGGCCTAATTTACGGGCAGCCATGCATAATTCGGAATTGCTTTCTAGGTTAAAAGCCAATTGAGTTATTCCGTATCTGTCTCTTAAATCGACAAATGTCATCCCTCCAAGATCTCGAGCTTTCTGTACCCAACCACTTAAAACAACTTCTTCTCCAATATTTTTTGAGCTCAAGGCTCCACAATGATGCGATCGTAACATTTTGATAAATTTATTTGACAACGAAATTACGATTTATTTGGCTTTATTATACCATCAAAAAGAGCATAAAAAAAGCTGGAAAGATATCCTTTCCAGCTTTTAATTATTGTGTGTGTTTTTTACTTTTCTAGAATAATGTCTACTCTTCTGTTTAGCTGTTTGTTTAGTTGGCTATCATTGGGAGCAAGTGGACTTGCTTCTCCTTTATAAAAAGTAGAAATTCGGCTGCCATCTACGCCTAAAGAGACTAAGTATTTCTTAATATTCTCTGCCCTTTTTTGGGATAGCATTTCATTAACAATAGTGCTGGCATCGGAATCGGCATAGCCAGTAACATTGGCTTTGTAAGCGCTGTTGGCTTTCATAATATCGGCAATATCAACAACTCTTTCTAAGGAGTTGATGCTAACCAGATGCTCGCTTGTTTCGAAGAAGAAGTGGTGCTTTGTTTTAGTTTCATTGCTTTCTATAATCAGGTCTTCTTTGTTTATCTGGTGGCTATGGCTTGCAATTTGATCTTCTATTTCTTGCAAACGTGGCTCTACATTAGCATCGTGGTTTGCTTTTACCCTTCTCTTAATTTCTTTTTTGTTGTCGAGAATTTCGTCTTTCTTATTTTTAGAAGGAGCTACCAGATCGTATTTTAATCCTATTGACGTAACCAAGTATTTGGAGTTGCCTAGGCCATCGTCCCAGGCATCAAAGTTGTCATTATCGACTCTGTTAAAGCTAGCGTCGAACAAAACCGACCATTGTCTTTTAAATCGGTATTCTACACCAAGAGCAAGGCTAGATTTTAGGGCTTCCCCTTCTGCTTCGCTTATTATCATATCGTCACTCAAAAAGTTTCTTTGAGATTGGTAGCGAATAACTCCAGTAGAAACTCTACCATACAATTCTAATTTTTTATATGTTAGAAAGTTTAATTTGGCATTGAAGTTTAGCTCTTCGAAATCTCCTTGGTAATAATGCAAATCGTTTTCTCCATAAATTTTTCCGTGGCCAATGTCTAATCCAAAACTGAGCTTTGAATTTATATTGTAATAGAGACTAAGTGTAGAGTTTAAGGTAATTTCGTTTTCGTAGTTGCTACTTAAATCGGGAGAGTTAGCATCTTTGTTTTGGGCATAATGGTCATAAACAGTTCCTGTTCTAAATTGGACATTAAACCGTTCTTTTTCTAGCCATTCTACTTTTTGTGAAAATCCTATAAATGGAATTATAAGACATAGTGTGAGTACAAGTTTTTTCATTTTAATATAGTTTTAGGTTTTGTAAAAGTACATAATTTATTATTAGCTTATCTTGGCAAAAATTTTACAATAGAATGGTAACAGAACGCTCCCATGATTTTTATATGAAAGAGGCTTTGAAAGAAGCTCAAAAAGCTTTGGAAATGGACGAGGTTCCGGTAGGTGCAATTGTAGTTTGCGACGACCAGATTATTGCTAGAGCCCATAATTTTACTGAAAAATTAAACGACGTTACTGCTCATGCCGAAATGCTGGCTTTTACTTCAGCATCCGATTATTTGGGAGGTAAGTTTTTAAACGAATGCACTCTTTACGTTACTTTAGAGCCTTGTTTAATGTGTGCCGGAGCCAGTTATTGGACTCGAATAGGCACCCTTGTTTTTGGTGCTAGCGATCCTAAAAGAGGCTTTAGAAGCAAAGCATCGAATGCTTTACATCCTAAAAGTAAATGTGTAGACGGAATCTTAGATGAGGAGTGCGCTCAAATCTTAAAAGATTTCTTTGGAAGCAAGCGAGAACTTAAGTAAATTTGTACTAAATATAAAAGATATGTATCCAGAAGAAATATGTACCCCAATGCGTTTGGACCTTACTCAAGAAGGCTTTACGGAAATGCGAACAGAACAAGAAGTAGACGATATATTAGGTGCTAAATCAGGATCTGTTTTAGTGATGATAAACTCGGTTTGCGGATGTGCGGCAGGTAATGCTCGCCCTTCTGTAAAAATGGCTGCTAAACATACTAAAGTGCCTACTAAGCTAACTACTGTTTTTGCTGGTCAGGATAAAGAAGCGGTAGCTAAAGTAAGAGATTATTGTTTGCCTTACCCTCCATCTTCTCCATCGATTGCATTATTTAAAGATGGCGAATTAGTTCACTTTATTGAAAGACACCACATCGAAGGTCGTCCGGCTCCATTAATTGCCGAAAATTTAACTCAAGCTTTCGACGAGTTCTGCTAACAAATAAAAAATTAGTTTATAAAAAAGCCCAACATTTAGTTGGGCTTTTTTTATGGCACTGTCTTTAACAAAAAAAGTTTTTTTGCTAAATTGCTACTGATCCCTATCGATTTTCCTTCCCCTGGAAAAATTAAAGTTTGCAATGACAACTACAGGCCAATCTTTTAAACTCCCTAACAGTTGGCACGCTCCTCGTTCGGAGTCGCGCCAGTTCTGTTAAGAAGCAAATACAGACTTTCTCATCTTATTTTAACAAAAGATTTTGCTTCTATTTGGTTTCCTTCTTTATCCTTAATATGCAAAATGTAGTTTCCTTGCTCTAGATGGTTTAAGTTAATTAGGTTTTTGTTGTTTGGGTATATTTCTTGAGTATGAAGTACCCTTCCTA
>JABAYQ010000140.1 GCA_018608925.1 Cryomorphaceae bacterium
TAGTGTTTTGGTTAAAAAAAATTCAAGTGAAAGGAATCTGCTCCCTTCACTTGAATGAATTATAAAAATGTTATTTAACGAATTGTACTTCAATAGTATCATCCGCATAAACTGCCCAGATATTATTACCTGTAGTAGCAGGAACCAATGTTACGTCATCACCCGAAATAGTATAATCTAGGTTAGCCACAAGCTTTGCACCATTTCTGAATACAAAAACTTTGCTAAAATCAGGAAGTGGAGTACCACCACTGTTTATAGTATAAGTAGTTTGACCTGCTGTTGCAGTATATACTTGGTGACCAGACTGAATTAAATCAGTAGCAAGTAATTTCTTAATTGCTCCTGTTGCTTCATCACGTACCAAAATAGTATAACCAGAACCTGTTCCGTGATCAGAACCAGTTGTAGCATCTGTAGAAGCGGAGTCAGTAGAGGTAATTAAGGAAAGACCATCTAAGCCGAATACTTTAGTGTCAACATCAATCCAAGTACTATCAGTCAAAGTACCCCCTAATTGCCATGTTGTAGTAGTTACATCATTGGTAGTATTCGAAAGAGTAGTAATACCATTCTGAACTTGTAGGTACTTAATGGTACCCTTGTTGTCGATAACTTTTACCGCTCCATCAGCACTTGTAGTACCAGGAATAATAACAGTTTCTCTAGCAATATCGCCAGTTGTTTGCTGTGCTTGAACAAGCCCAGCTGTTAAAGTTAAAAGAGCAAAAGCTCCTAGCTTAACATTTGTAAAAAAATTTAGTTTCATAGTTTAAAAAAATTGGTTAATAAATAGTAATTAGTCTTTAGTAAGTTTGTTCTATTCGTATCATATCATCCTCAAAGCAAATGGCTTCAGCCTCTAACTGGATGGTATTTATATCTATAATGTTAAAATCAATTCTTATTCCGTTTCTATACACTCTAATAAGGCTTAGGTCAGTAATGTTTACAGGAGTGTTAAAAAGGTCTTGACCACTGAAAGAAACCGAAGTTTCTTCTATAATTTGTAAGCCTAAATTTTCTACTATTTGATTGAGAAAGATAGTATCGTTAGCAAGAGTTGTAACAAAAACGGAATCGCTAGCTAATGAAATAAGATTGACATTAGCGGAAGAACCGTTTTCAATATCAATTTGCAAATTAGTTCCTGTAAGAAATGCATGCTCTAGGTTTTGATCGTCGGTTCCTTGTCCGTCGGCTTCAAATTGTAAAAGAGGCCTCAAGTCTACTGATGATCCGTTTTCTAAAACCAAAACAGAATCTAATAAACTTAACTGCTGACCATCGGTATTGTAAGGTATAATTCGCAAAGAGATATAATCGAGGTTTTCAAAACTAGAACCACCATCAAAATCTATATCAACATCGAGCCATTTCTGAGTTAAATCCCAGTTAATTTGTTTAAACTCATTAAACATAGCATAGCCATCTCCCACTACTAAATTGAGCATGCCATAACCATCCACCAAAACACTATCGTGAATTTCGGAATACTCCATGTTTAAAAGCTCATCGAAAACAGTAAACTTAATGGACACTTTAGAATTACGTAAAACGTTGTTATAATTATCATCGTAACCAGGTAATTCTTGACCACCGTCTCTAGATAAAACTACAGCCTGATAAGGAATACCAGGCAATTGGGCATAAGCCGTATTAGCCAAGAATAAAATAAATATTATTTTGTATAGTCTATTCATAATTAATTGGTGCTTATAAATATTTCAACTCTTCTATTAGACATGAATACATTAGAATCAAACATCGAAGTTTCACCTAAAAACTCTACCCTAATTCTGTTAGGACTAACTCCACTGTCGATTAAAGAATTTCGTATTGTTTCGGTTCTTTTTTTAGAAAGGAATAAATTATTTTGATCATTTCCTTTTAAATCGGCATAACCAACAATCTTAATGTTTAAATCATCTTGACTATTAGCAGTAGATAATAAATCTAGCATGGTATCATCAAAAAGACTATAATATATTGAGTCCTTAGAAGGGAATAAAAAGACAAAATCAGGATCAGAAGAATCTTGAGATATATCTAGGCTAGCTATATGATTTTCAATTTCAGATTGAAGTTTAGAATTTAAATTAGTTCCAGAAATAAAGATGCTATCGACATGTAATTTATGATCTTCACTAGAGTTAACAATAGTCGAATAAGAACGCTCCAATTTAAGAAGCTTCTTTTCTACTAATTCTTGAGTACGAGAGTGTTTTTTTAAAGAACCCAAATTAAAAGCAGCTCCTACAAAAACAGTATGGCTTTCCAAATTATACGACTGGAGTTCTGATACTTCTTCTTCAGTCATAAAATCGAAAACAAAATTATAGCCTAAATGAAAGCTCATATAAGGAGTAAGACTCTTAGATAAATAGAAACCAGGAGTAATGGAATAACTAAAAGGAACAAAATCTTCGTTCTCTTTTAAATTAAATACTTCGCCATAAAGAACTTGAAAACCAGAAATTAAATAATTATAGTTTAACCCAATATTAGGAACAAGATTAAGATCATCATTAAGCTTAACATCTAAAGTAATGGCAAGGGAAGCAGACACATAATCGAGATCGTATTTTACGTAATTGAAAACGGATGGAGACAATTCATACCTAGCAAATAAATCATATCTATTGCTTATTAAAGAAACAATAAAACCAAGATCATCAGAAACAACTTGCTTATAACCAAGTTTAAGATGATTGGAAGAAACATTATTAAAATCGGAAAGTAAACTTTGATTTCCTTTGGAATCAACAAAACCAATTGTAGGATAATTTAAACCAAAGTTAAAATGGAACTCCTCCGATTCCTGTGAGAAAGAAACGAAAGAAAGGTTAAGTGATATGAATAAAATTATAATTAATCGTAACAAATGTCTATATATTAAGAATACAAACATATAGAGTCAGCTATAAAAAGGAAGTCAAAAACTAAGGACTCATCAAAAAAAAACACAAGTTCATCGAAAAATAAACTAATTCATCAAAGAATTATTCTGTGTTCGTCAAAAAAAATCAATCTAATTGCCAACTTATCAGTAATTGGAAAGGACTGCGGTAATAAGGAGCATTTGGGATTAAGTAAAAAGTCTGATCAGATAATTTGTCAAACAAATTTAAAATGTGAAACTCGACATTTACAGTTTCAATATTAATTTTTGCATAAAAAGATAAAAAAGGAAAGTCTCCAATCGACTGATTATCTTGTAGATAAGAAGTAGCTAAGGAAGGCGAATACGCATTTGCATAATAAGAAGAAAAATAGCTAACGGAAGAACCAAGCTTTAGATTTAAGGACTCCTCAAATAAAATA
>JABAYQ010000132.1 GCA_018608925.1 Cryomorphaceae bacterium
TCTTTAGGATCAATGTCGCAAAGGAGCATGAAGTTGCCTAATAGCATAAGCCGTTCTATATGGTGGGAGTAAGCTGTTTTGTTTAGTTTTTTTATAGTGTTGTCTATAGGTTCAATTCCAGTACTTCCATCATAAAAAGATGCGGGCATTTTTGTTTTATGCTCAAAAAAGTTGCTATTTCTTTCTTGGGTTCCTTTCACTAAATAGACGCCTCTTATAAATTCTCTCCATCCGATTATCTGCCTAATAAAACCCTCTAACGAATTTAGTGGGATTTCTTTTTCTTTAGCAATAGAGATAGTTTTGTTAATTACATTTTTAGGAGTAAGAAGCCCAACATTAAGCATTGGTGATATTACACTATGATTTAAAAAATGCTCGCTGTCTACTATAGCATCCTCGTATACTCCAAATTCGACGAACCTATTTTCTAGAAAATCACCTAGCCATCTTTTACTGCTGTCAAATTGAAAGGGATAAATAGGTTTTGCACTTAACTCTCCAGGATTTTGTGAGTAGTTTTTTGAGACATAAGTAAAAGCCTCCTCATAAAAGGAGTTGTTTTTTACAGAATCTATTGTTGGAGCTTCTTTTCCCTTTGGATATTTTTTTCTGTTTTCAGTGTCAAAACTCCACTTTCCTCCAACAGCTTGGTTATCAGAGTGAAAAAACGAATTTAAGTCAGCTTCTTGGTTAATAAAATATGGAGAGTCTAATGTTTCAATTCTATGGTTATGCTTTTCGCAACCTTCACGGATTCTTTTTTGGAGCCAATTGTCACTTATTTCAGAAAATGTAATGGGGCTACCTTGTTTAATTGAAGATAGAAAAATTCTAATATCACTTCTTTCATCGGTCGAATCTATATAATGAACATCTTTATTTAAAGACTTAAGATAGGACTCGTAAAACTTCATACTTGATCGATGAAATGCGATTTTCTGTTTGTGAAAATTGAATTGTTTGAAAAACAAAAACTCTTCAATCAGATAAAAAGCTCCTTCACCACTTATTAAGTTACAGTCTTCAAATAATTGATGAGGGAAAATAATATTAATCCTTTGTGCCATTTATTTTTTATTTAATTAAAGTCTTTAGTTTGAAAAAACGATGTTTTTGAAGCCATTTTTTGAGTTCAATTCTTTCAAATTCGGACTATTTTGGACTAAATTTTCTATTTTTTTTATTTTTTATTTCTGTCTGTTACCTTTATTAATTATCTCGTATTTTCTAAATCTATTCTAGATTAAATTACTGATAATCAACGTTTTATTTTAATTTGTTTTGATTTGTTTTAAAATGTAAATTTAATATAAATTTACCCGTGTATAGGAGATCAGTTAAAAAGTTATACAATAATTTATATATTTGGGGACTTAACTAATTAAAAAAAATATGTTATTAGATATTCAAATTTTAGACCCTAACGATTACGTTGGTTTTACTTTTTTCATCGGCTACATGGCAATGCTTGCTGCGTCGGTATTCTTCTTTTTCGAAAGAGGTAGTGTAGATAAGAAGTGGCAACTATCTTTATTAATCTCAGGATTAATTACTGGTATTGCTGCAGTTCATTATTTCTACATGCGTGATTATTACCTTGCTACTGGTGACAATCCAACATTCTTCAGATACGTAGACTGGACGCTTACTGTTCCACTTATGTGTGTAGAATTTTACTTATTAACTAAAGCTGCTGGTGCAAAGAAGTCTCTATTATGGAAACTAATTATCGCTTCAGTATGGATGTTAGTTGCTGGTTACATTGGTGAGTCATTCTCTGATGGTACTGCTGCACATTCAGTTAAATGGGGTGTAATTTCTACAATAGGTTACTTATATATCCTATATGCTGCATGGTTTGGTGAAGTAGCTCAGTTAGCTGAAAACAGTGGTTCTGCTGCAGTTAAAAGAGGTGTAAGAACTCTTGCATGGTTTGTATTAGTAGGTTGGGCAATTTACCCAATTGGCTACATGTGTATGGACGGCGGATGGCTGAACACATCTTTAGGATGGGCTTCAGAAAATGTTGACTTATGGTACAACATTGCCGATGCAATTAACAAAATCGGTTTCGGTTTAGTGGTGTATAACATCGCAGTAACAGAATCAAAATAATTTAGATTACATAATTTGTTTTAAAGTGGAGCAAACTGTAATGGTTTGCTCCACTTTTATTTTAGACTAATCTTATGAATATATTTACATTCTTATTTGTTGTAAGCACCTACTTATTGTTTATTATATTCAGGTCATTTACTGAGGTTTCTCTAGAATCACAATTGCTTTTTTCTTCTTTTTTTATTTTAATAATTGGTATACCACACGGAGCAATTGATCATGTATTGTTTTTTAAGAAAAGAACTTTATCTCAAATTAAATTCTACGCTATATATCTGGGCTTAATACTTGTGTTTTTAGTATTGTGGATATATTTTCCTTTTTGGAGCTTGTTGCTGTTTCTTTTAATTTCTGCATTTCATTTTGGAGAGTCTCAGTTTTCAGAAATAAAAGCTAGTAATCTAATTAAGTACTTATTATATCCTGTGTGGGGAATAGCTCTTTTGAGCACCCTTATGCATTATAATTTACTAGAGCTTATCGATATCACCACCTATTTTAAAGACACTAATGATCTCCAAATCTTATACGATGAAGGTTTTATTTTTCAGCTTTATTTAATCACTAATGTTGGTTCTGTCATTCTGCTTTTACTTCTTGCCGTTAAGAGTCAAATGAACCTTGACCGATTGTTTTCAGAATTATTTTTATTAATAATTCTCCATATTACCTTTTACTTATTTCCGTTTCTTATTGCCTTCACGATGTATTTTGTGATTCTTCATTCTATTAAGGTGATGCACCAAGAATACCAATTTTTAAAGAATGATAACGATACTTTTAAATTGATTGACTTTATTAAAATCTTGCTGCCATACTCTTTGCTAAGTATTTTTTTTACAGCTTTAATTATTGCTTTGTCTTATGTTGGGATAATTTCTTATTCTGTTCCTTTAGTGTCTATTATTATCATTTCGGTTATTACTTTGCCTCATGCTATTGTGATGCACATATTCTATAATGAGTAAGTAGTTTTATCTTTTGAAACTTTATAGACAAGCTAAATTCAAATTGATTGTATTTCATTTCTGCTAAATAGGTAGGGTTTTTGTATATTTGGTATTACCTTAACACTACTCTTATGAGATATTTTTTACTTATTACAAGTCTTTTTTTATATTCCATTTCTG
>JABAYQ010000106.1:0-1589 GCA_018608925.1 Cryomorphaceae bacterium
GGTGGTGAAATTGGTAGACACGCAGCCTTGAGGGGGCTGTGCTCTAACGAGTGTATGAGTTCGAGTCTCATTCTGGGCACAAAAAACCGCTTACATTGTAAAAGTGAAAGCGGTTTTCTTTTACCACTACACACATACATTAAATTTTCTTCAAAACATTAAGTCAATGACTTATGTAATATCGGCAGTTACAACAACTATTTTTTTCATTAAACCAACAACTCTGAGACACGATTAATAAATATTTCATTCAAATAAAATCTCATCCAGTTGACATAAAAATAAATTATGAGTTAAAAAACCTTTTTTTTAATAAGCTAATTATTAACAAAATAAAGACTCATTAGTTACCCACAACATTTAAGCAGTACTAACTAACATAAAGATTAAATTTTAACTTCAACGTAATCACAAACCTAAAATTATTAATTTTCAACTACATATAAACTATTAATTCATAAAAACATCACAAACTACTGATTTACATATATTTATATTTATGTATTGACATTTTGTCAGTCATGTTTTTCAGCAACATCAAGCATATTAATAAGCAATTAATTCGTACTTTTGACCAATGAGAATTGACATCCTAACCATTCATCCTGAGCTTTTAAAAAGCCCTTTTGACCACTCTATTTTACAAAGAGCAAAAGACAAAAAAATAGTCGAAATAGTACTTCACGACATACGCTCCTACTCAAACGACAAACACCGAAAAGTAGACGATTATCAATTTGGAGGTGGAGCAGGAATGGTAATGACCATACAACCAATCGCAGACTGTATTGAGAAATTAAAAAAAGAAAGAGATTACGACTCTATCATCTATTTAACACCAGACGGCCAAACACTAAAACAAGGAACCTGCAACCAACTATCTACATTTAAAAATATAATTATTCTGTGCGGTCACTACAAAGGAGTAGATCAGCGAATTAGAGATCACTTCATTACCCAAGAAATCTCAGTTGGCGACTTTGTATTAACAGGAGGAGAATTAGCAGCTGCAATTCTTTGCGACAGTATTATTCGCCTTATACCTGGAGTAATCTCAGATGAAACATCTGCTCTAACCGACTCATTTCAAGACAATTTACTTGCTCCACCAGTCTACACAAGACCCGCAAACTTTAACGGCTGGCAAGTACCTGAAATCTTATTGAGTGGCCACTTAAAAAACATAGAACAATGGCGAGAAGATCAAGCAATTGAAAGAACCAAAAACAGAAGACCTGACCTTCTTTAATTTTTTATCGTGTTTTTTATATAAAAAGCAACTTATTTTAAAATTATATCGTAATATTGCAAACCTTTTTTAAAGGAAATAAACAAAAAATTCACTCTGATGGAACAGATAACATACGTAGAAAACGAATTAGTAAATAGAAACGATTTTCCTGACTTTAGTGCAGGTGATACCATTACTGTTCACTACAAAATTACAGAAGGAAGTAAGGAAAGAACACAGTTATTTAAAGGTGTTGTTATCCAGAGAAAAGGAAGAAAAGCAATTGAAACTTTTACTGTTAGAAAAATGTCCAGCAGTATTGGTGTAGAAAGAGTTTTTCCTTTGGGATCTCCTGCTG
>JABAYQ010000106.1:1599-3130 GCA_018608925.1 Cryomorphaceae bacterium
AAGAAGAGCTCGTATTTATTACCTTAGAGAACTTACTGGTAAAAAAGCAAGAATTAAAGAGAAAAGAAGATAGTCTCTATATCATATACAAAAAAAACCCAGCAAATTTTGCTGGGTTTTTTTATGATTTTTTTTCGCAAACACTACTTATCAACTATAAAGAATTCCGTTCTTCTATTAGTAGACTTTCCTTTTTCAGTCTCGTTAGACATTAAAGGATTCTTTTCTCCGTACCCTCTATAGCTCAACCTATCAGAACCAACACCCTTAGAAATAATGTAATTGTGAACCTGCTTCGCTCTCTTAGAAGATAGATTCAAATTTAGAAGCTCATCTCCATCACTATCAGTATGTCCGTATATTGCAATTTTAACCGATGTATTTTCTTTTAAAAATTCAGAAAACGAATCCAAAACATATTTTGCTCGCTGGCTTAAACTAAAAGAATCTCTAGGAAAATAAATGTTATTAATCTTAAAAGCCTTACCCTTTTCCATTTTAGAAACATTAAAATCTAGATTACTAGGACTTTCGAAAGCCTTATCGTCGGCGCTAATATACCGAGAGTTAAAAGCATAATCTTTTCCTTTTACAGTAATTAAAACATCTTCGTAGTCCGACAAAGTAACTAATCCAACATACTTTCCATCCCTTTGATCAATCTCTATCTTTTCAATCTTGTTAGACTCTAAGCTTTTTATCTCAACGTAAGCATTCTTAATCGGATCTCCGTTTTCATCAACAACCTCTCCCTTCACTAACAACACCCTACTAGGCCTAGCAGCTCTATAGAGAGGGAAAGAATACAAATCCCAACCTCCTTTACCACTTAACTTGTTTGATGAGAAATAAGCCGTCTTTCCGTCTGTACTAACAAAAAAGCCAATGTCATCTTTTTCGCTATTAATAGGGAAGCCTATGTTTTTAGGGGAAGACCAGTTCCCCAGAGAGTCTTTCTTACAAAAGAAAATATCAGAACCACCCAAACCAGGGTGCGTATCCGAAGAAAAATATAATGTCTGGCCATCAGGGTGTAAAAAAGGAGATTTTTCCGAACCAATAGTATTTACAGATAGCGACTTCAACTGAGTCCAATTTCCATCATCATCTTTAATAACACTATATAAGTCTGTTTTTCCAACCCCTCCTTTTCTTGCAGAAGTAAAAATTAAAGTATTCCCATCTGAAGATACTGACGGCTGAGACTCCCAAGAACTTGGAGTGTTAATAGGATAGCTCAACCTCTTTAAATCAGTCCACAATCCTTTTTTTATTTCAGAATAGAATAAATCACAATTATTGTAACCATCATAAAATTCACAAACAGAAAGATACATCTGATCGTTTTTTAAAGAAACCGATGCGCTTCCCTGATTTTTCTGAAGATTAAAAGGACTAGGCATTAATTCTCCTTGATTAAATCGACCAGAGGAATCAGCTTGAGAAAACACAAACTCCTCTACCGTTTCTTCTCTTTGCATACCCCTATCTAACCTAACCCCTCTTCTCACAAAAAACGCTAGCTCATTGT
>JABAYQ010000137.1:0-1097 GCA_018608925.1 Cryomorphaceae bacterium
TGGTATCTTTAAAAGAGAAATATCGATGTCTTAAGTATAAACCTGTATTTTTTGCCATCATGAAGTCCATTCCTAAACCTAAACCAATACCTTCTTGATTAATAGGTCTTTGAGTGTCTATATTTACTTGGGTAGCGTAATTACCAATAATACGTTCGACACCTAAATACTGGGAAATGATTAGTTTAGATGTTAAACTAAAGTAGTTCTCAAGTTGGTGATTGTATACCCTCAAATAAGCATCTTCTTTAAAAACGGTTACTGGAGAGAATTTCTTTTGAACCGAATTATAGGATCCTAAATAAAAAACATACCATGGTTTATTAAAAACATTGAATTTATATTTCAGTTGCGCTTCCATTGTATTAAAATGCTTGTCGAAATTTACGTTCCCATCATTGTCACTTTCTGTAATGTTTACGGTTTCAAAAACAGAACGATACACGACTGATTTTTTATTGTAGGGGCCTACATTAGATGGGAATGACCACCTCCAAAACCGAGACATTGTTAACCCATTTAAATGCGTATAGCTTACTCGATTGCCTATTCTGTCAATTTCTTTAGCAATACTGTTTCCAAGCGTTATTGTTAAAAGCTTTATTTTAATATCTGTACTAATATTAAGCCCTTGTCGGTTATTAGCCATTTGTCCCATAGGTATAACACCACTACCTGTTTGTTGCAAAATACCATTCGCGCCAACCACTTGGCTTGTTCCCGAAGCTGCAGATTGTGCTTGATTGATAGATGTATTAATGAAGGTGGAGTTGTTGTTCACTACTTTCGGACTAATTCTATAAGCGTGTATTTGAAAGGGTAAGAAAGTGAGTTTTTTATCTGTATTTATTTTAAGAGAAACCAGTTCTCCATATCCTAAGCTGTACTCATTGTATTCATCACTATACTTGCCTAAACCTCCTTCTAAATCTATATCTAACGTCTTAAATTTAAGATGCAGTCCCGAAGTTGTTATTTGGTTATTGATTGGTTTTGTTGCTAATTCATCACTGTAAGATCTTTCGCTGTAGTTGTTAATAGAAATAAGATGCTTTTTTATTTTTTGTAGAATGATATATGAGTTTAATACAACTAAC
>JABAYQ010000137.1:1107-3201 GCA_018608925.1 Cryomorphaceae bacterium
TTTTTTTACGAAGTGCTCCCCCGTAAACTATGTTAGGAATTGTATTTTCATAAAATCGTTGATTTGAATTATAGGTTTGATTATTTGGGTCGTTTTCGGGAATGGCAAAAGCTGCCCCCATGTTCTGAGCTTTACCATAAATAATATTAATGGAGAAGTTCTTAGGTAAATTTGCATCTAGTAATATTCCTTGTACTGCCTGGTTAGCCCAACGCGTATCCTGACTAATAGATCCGTTTGTTAAATAGTTTTTGTATCGATCTTCTACATTTCGCATTTGTGGATCCCAAGGGTTCCGTTCAAAAAGACTAAACCTATTGTATCCGAAGAAAGATCCAAATGTTAAAGGCGAGATTTCATGCCAAAATATACCACCTGTTTTAACCGATACATCAAAATAGTTTGTAGAGAAATCCCCATAAAGATTTATACCCAATTGTAAATTTCTGTAATAATCAAAATCACCAGTGTTTTGATTCCAAACTACTAAATCGGTTCCGAAAGAAGTTTTTGAGTTGGGTTTTCCTCCAATATTTAATGTTAATTCAGGTAGTTGAGAAGCATCACCAACTAGAATTGATCTTCCTTCTAATGTTGTTGGTATATTATTTTGGGTACCCGAAATGTAAGGTTCGTTTAATATACGATGCTGTGCATAAAAACGATAACTCCCACTTACATAAAAACCTTGCAAAGGTGCTGGCTTAACATTTTTTATTTCTTGGGCAAGAACACCAAAGGAAACCAAAAAGATATGTAAGCTCAGGAGTATTCTCATTTTACCAGAATATGGAGTAAATAGTTATTAGTAAAAGAATGATTATTACGGATGCAATGTTAAAACTAGGAGAAGTTTGGAAAAGGTTTTTTGAAAGAGGAATTCCTTTTTCATCTTTATTTCCTCCATTATTAATAAACGATATTACAATCATTAGTAAGGAAGTAATAAGGAAGGTTAGCCCCATTTGATGCATAAATGGAAGGTCGGGAAATATCGATAAGTCACTCCAGCCTTTAGGACCTACTTTGAAAAATAAAGCGATTGGTATCGAAGATAAGGCTCCTATAATTGCTGCTTTTGCACTTGTTTTTTGCCAAAATAATCCAAGCATAAAGATTGCTAAAATCCCAGGACTAACAACGCCTGTCCATTCTTGAATAAATTGGAAGGCTTGATCGATACTCCCTAAAACAGGTGCGATTAATATTGCAATTATTAAAGCAATTAAACCAGAGATTCTTCCAACAGTCACTAATCTTTTTTCAGAGGCTGTTTTATTAAGTAGGGATTTATAAATATCTAATGTGAAAATCGTAGAGGTACTATTAATCATGGAGGCTAGAGAAGAAACTATTGCAGCCGAAAGAGCAGCAAGAATAACACCTTTTAAACCTGATGGAATGAAACTAGAGATGAGCCAAGGATAGGCTTTGTCGTTTAATATAGTTCCATCACTAGATGTAAAAGCTTTAGTTACCTCTGGGTTTTCGGTAAACATTACGTAGGCTATGATACCAGGAACAACTACAATTAAAGGTATGATCATTTTTAATGCGGCTGCAAAGGCAATTCCTTTTTGTGATTCCTTTAAACTCTTTGCAGCAAGTGTTCGTTGTATGATGTACTGATTAAACCCCCAATAATAAATATTTGCAATCCACATTCCTCCAGCAAGAACAGCTATTCCTGGTAAATCCGAATAACCTTTATCTGTAGAGTTTAGAATCATATTGAATTTTTCGGGTGCTTTTTCATAGATGTAGCTTAAGCCGTTTAAAACACCGCCAGTTGGCGTTAGATGATCTAGTGTGATTATTGTTGTAATTAACCCTCCAATAATCAATAAAACAACTTGTATGACATCTGTCCAAGCAACAGAAGATAGGCCTCCCCACAAGGAATAAGCAGCGGCAAACAGTCCCAAACCTATAATACTATTTAAAACAAGTGAGCCATCTCCATTACCCATAATTGTATCAAGCGCTGTTCCTCCTAAATAAAGCACTGTTGTTAGGTTAACGAAAATGAAGAGAAAAATCCAAAATGCAGCTAAAACAGATTTGACGTTTGAGTTATACCTTTTCTCTAAAAAC
>JABAYQ010000145.1 GCA_018608925.1 Cryomorphaceae bacterium
TCTAAGAAAATGTAAGAAGGATTACTCACCCCAGTTACCATTGATCTTTGGTTCTACCATTGAGCCTACCATCAAAGGTTTCTGTAGATTTATTCCTTTGTTGTCAGCGTCAATACCGTCCATGAAAGAAGCGAAGTCTGTCGAAACTTCAAAAACTTGAACCACAACTTTCCCTTTTTCGATATTTCCAG
This sequence comes from Cryomorphaceae bacterium, assembly GCA_018608925.1. Taxonomy (GTDB): domain Bacteria; phylum Bacteroidota; class Bacteroidia; order Flavobacteriales; family UBA7312; genus JABAYQ01. The sequence continues at coordinate 192 of JABAYQ010000145.1, forward strand.
AATCTATTTTGAATAATTTCTTTGATTCGGAATAAGGCACAAGTGCTAATTCGTCAATGTTAAGAGCTATTCTAGAAACTCTATTTTGAATATATTCTGCTGGGAAAACCGATTCGTAAACAGATATGTAGGCAGAATCTCTTGAAATAATTCCAAGTTTTAGTGCTTGATCTTCGGTAATGCTATCGGGAACTTCGCCAATTGCTTTAATAATTGCAATGGAATCATTTTTTACAAAATCAATTAATGTATTAAAATCTCCTGCATAAACCTTGTTTTTTTCTTTGTAAGCAACCTGAACCGATCGGATGTCTACTAATTTTTGAATTACATCAGACTTCCTTTCGTTAAAAGCTTTTTCAAATAAAATTTGATTAACTGGGCTCTTTACTACCATGTATCCAAGGAAAAATATAACTGGCCACAATAATCTACTTATAAGTTTTTGATTCATCTTTTTGATTTTAATTTACTATAGCAAATCTACAATTTTTTGAGAATATTTTTGATAGTTTTGTCTCTATCTCTATTTAAGAAATGTTAGAAAAGAAAATTCACGCCCTTTTACTCCAAAATTTCCAGTTTGAACCTACCTCTTTACAAGGGGAAACGCTGCTAGCTTTGTCTAAATTTGTTGGTGACTCGTCCGAAAGAGGTATTTTTTTATTGAAGGGATATGCCGGTACTGGAAAAACTACTTTAGTAAGCTCCTTAGTAAAGAGTTTATTGCCAGTAGGCAAGAAATCTGTTTTATTAGCTCCAACTGGTCGTGCCGCAAAAGTGCTGTCTGTTTATTCTAAAAAAACGGCATTTACAATTCATAAAAGAATCTACTGGTTTAAGACAAATTCCTTTGGGAATTCTTTTTTGAGCCTCCAAGAAAATAAGCATAGTAATACTATTTTTATTGTAGATGAAGCTTCCATGATTCCTGACAATACTGCAAAAGGTTTTGGTGGTAGAAATTTGTTAGACGATCTTATTGAATATGTTTATTCTGGAGTAAACTGCAAATTAATTTTAATAGGAGATACGGCTCAATTACCCCCAGTTCATCTTGATATAAGCCCTGCATTAGATAAAAAATTATTAGAAAGAGATTACTCAAGAGAAATAACGGAGATAGAGCTTACTCAAGTTGTAAGACAGCAATCTGATTCTTTAATTTTGAGTAACGCTACCCAATTAAGAGATTTGATTAGCAATAATAGTTCCTCTTATCCCTCTATTGATTGCAACGAAGACGTTGTAAACTTAACCGAAGGAATTGATATTCAAGATGCCTTGGAAGATTCTTATAGTATTGATGGAGTTGAAGAAACGGTAGTTGTTTGTCGCTCGAATAAGCGAGCTAATTTATATAACCAGCAAATAAGAGCTAGAATAAGATTTCAGGAAGATGAAATTTCTGTTGGAGACTTTATTATGGTAATTAGAAATAATTACCATTGGTTGCCTGAAACAAGCAAAGCAGGTTTTATTGCAAATGGAGATACTGCCGAAGTTTTGAGAATATATGAGTTTAACGATCTTTACGGATCTCGATTTGCTAGAATTTTGATTCGATTAATCGATTTTCCTGATATGGAAGATTTAGAAGTAATTATCTTACTAGATTTATTGCAAAATGATTCTCCTGGTTTAACGTTTGAAGAATATAAAAAGCTTTCTACTAAAGTGGAAAAAGATTACGCCGATATTCCTAAAAAGTCCGATAGAATAAAAGAGATTAAAAAGAACCCATATTTAAATGCTCTTCAAGTTAAGTTTGCATATGCTATAACGTGCCATAAATCTCAAGGGGGACAATGGAAAAATGTATTTGTAGAACAAGGTTTCTTTAACGAGGACATGCTTAATAAAGAATATTTAAGATGGTTATATACTGCATTTACTAGAGCTACATCTAAATTATATCTAGTTAGTTTTAAGGATAAATTTTTTAATAATAATAGCGACTCATGATTAATTTTTTCGGATTTTTATTTAAAATTTTGGGTTGGTCCGATGGAGGGACACCAGATAAATCAGAATCAAAATATATTGTAGTGGTTGCTCCTCATACTTCTAATCTTGATTTTGTATTCGGAATACTATATGCTTATCAGCTAGGTTTTAAAATTCGATATTTTGCTAAAAGCCAGTTGTTTCATTGGTCTACAGCATGGTTTTTTAAGTTTTTTGGAGGTATTCCTGTAGATAGAAATAAAAAGAATAATTTGGTGTCTCAGGCAGTAGAAATTATTGATTCATACGAAAATTTAATAATCGGAATTGCTCCAGAAGGAACGCGAAAGAAAACAAAAAAATGGAAGACTGGGTTTTATTATATGGCTCTAGAGGCTAAAATTCCGATTGCTTTGGCTTACCTTGATTATAAAGATAAAAAAGCTGGAATTGGAAAAGTTATTTATCCATCTGGAGATATAGAAAAAGACTTTAGAATTATTGAAGAATTTTATTCTACAATTCATCCCAAGCATCCTTCTTTGTACAACAAGAAAATTATTTAAAAAAAAAGCACTTATCAAATAAGTGCTTTTTTAGTTTTGGTTAATTGTTACTATGGTAGGTTATTTAGTATATTTTGTATTTGTGATTCGCTTGCTATCGTTAAGCTATCTATTTCTTCAAGGTGATTATCTATTATAGCAGTATTTGTAAGGTCGTAATAGAATGTATCGTTAACCTCTGAAATAGTAACGAATGTAACGTCCAGGCCTACAGGAGTAGAGTAGCCTGTTCCTAAATCAAAGTTACTGTCAAAATTGTAGTCGTCCATGTTAGCAACCGAATTAATATCGCTGTAATAAATGAAAACATATGTGTTTGATCCATTGTGTTTTTCTGGTAAAATCACATTAACACCAGTAAGCGGTGTAGTAGAATTGTAAAAAAAGTCGCAATTTATCCACCCAAAAGAATCCATAGTGAAATTATAGCTCAGTGAGTTGTTATTTCC
>JABAYQ010000010.1 GCA_018608925.1 Cryomorphaceae bacterium
GCAGTAGATTTATAAATCTTGTCGTTTAGTTGATCGATGGTTAACAAGCTTTTTTTATTCTTAAACAAATTTCTTAGATTTCTTTTTTCACCTAAGTTTGAAGAAACAAAATCATCTTCGTGTGCTTTGTTTTGCCATTTCCAATTTCCAGGCATTAATTTATTGTAATTAACATTTGCAGTAGCGAAATTTACTTTATCAGATTCGTTAAGCTTTATAATTCCGTTTAATAATATTTCCCCAGTTTCTGTAGAAGTCAGTTGGTATTGAAACCCTACACTAACTTGGTTCATTCCGTAGTATTCTTTGTATTTTACCTTGTCGTATTCTTTTATGTAAAAATGCTTTTCGGTTTCTTCGTTGTACTTCTTGATTAGTCGTTCAAACCATGCTTTCTTAATGGTTTCGCTTAGTTTATCTGATTTCTTAGTGTAAGTAATTAAGTTCCCGGATAATATTGCTTTAGCTCCAATTAGTTGGCCAGCGTTTGCAGAAGTTGATTCGGATGTTTGTCCGCTTAATGCCAAGACTTGCTCGTCAATTATGGTAGAAGTTAGGCTTCTGTCAATTACTTTAATAAACGGATTGTTTAATTTAGTTAATTCGTTAAACAGATAAGCCGATATTGCTGCTTCTCCGCCTTTGTTTCTAGTTCCGTTTTTAAAATCTACAAAACCTATTGTTATCATTCCTGCCTCTAGGCAAAGTTGCTTTTTAGCTTTAGTGTCTTTGTAGTTGCTCGCAATTTTATTAAACTGAGCATAAGCTGATCTAAATTTATCGTTTTGCAAATAACTTATTGCCATTCGATATTTTGGTTCAAACTCTGCAACTTTTTCTAAGTCATCTACATCTTTATAATTTGGCTTTAGAAGTTTAATTTCTCTAAACGTATTTTCAGCTTCTAGAAAGGCCTCATTTTGAAGTAATTTCATCCCTTTGTCATATTGCTCTGCTACATATTCGTTTGTCAAAATATTGTAATCAGAAGTGTATTGAGTAGGTATGTCTAAAGAAACGTTCATTCGGCTACATCTTTCACTTAAGCGAGAAGCATCTCGATAGTGGTAAATAGCTTTTCTGTTTTCTCCGAAATTTTTAGTTTTAAAAAATTGGTCGAGATGATTATTTACTAAACGTTGACCACTATTTTTAAGTCCTGTTTTAGCAAGGCTATATTCTTTGTCTTTTTCAAGAGCAGAAAAATATAACTCAACGGCTTTTTCGAATTGTGCTTTTTCAAAAGCTTTATCTCCTTTTTTAGTTAAAGACTTTACCCCATTGCAAGAAATGATACTAAAGGAAAGGAATAATAGAAATGCAAAATATAACTTGTTCATCGGACAAAAGTAATCATTTTGTTGTTTAACATTTGGCAATTTTTTGTCGTCTTAAAAATTTATATTTGTTTAGTTAATTGAATAAAAACATTTCTCATGAAATTTAAAATTGCATTCTTATTTTTCTTTCCTATTTCTTTATTTGCTCAAAATTACGATGTCTTGTTTCTAGGAAATTCTTATACCTTTTACAATAATATGCCTAATTTAATTTCCCAAATAGCACTTAGTCTAGACGATACTTTAAACCCAACATCTAATACGCCGGGCGGATGGAAGTTGGAAGACCATGCAGCCCAAAATTCTTCTAGTTTACAACTGCTTAACCAACAAAAGTGGGATTATGTAGTTATGCAAGCTCAGAGTCAGGAGCCAAGTTTTCCGCCTTCTCAAGTAGAGCAGCAAACCTATCCTTTCGCACAATCATTAGTTGACTCCGTATTAGCAAACGATAGCTGTAGTGAACCAATGTTTTTCATGACATGGGGACGAAAAAATGGAGATGCTCAAAACGGAGTAGGTTACCCTGCAATTGCTACTTACCAAGGAATGCAAAGCAGGTTAAGAAGTTCTTATCTGGAAATGGGATTCGATAATAATTGTTCGGTATCGCCAGTAGGGATGGCTTGGAAGAAAAGCATAGAGCAAAATCCAGATTTCGAATTATATATTGGAGATGAGAGTCATCCTAATTTAGCTGGTTCTTATCTTAGCGCTTGCGTATTTTACTCTTCTATTTTTAAAAAATCTTGTGTAGGCTCCGATTTTTTTCCTCTAGGCTTAGACAGTGCGGATGTGCTAAACTTACAGGCTATTGCTAGTTCTGTTGTTTTAGATAGCACGGAGGTCTGGAATTTATTTGATGTTCAGAATGTAGAGTTAAATCGTACAGAAATTGATGGATATGATTTTATTGTAGAGGCATCTAATTACGATTCTATATATTGGGATTTTGGAGATGGTCAGTTTTCCGATATTGATAGCGTCTTTCATGCTTATGAAATAAATCAAACGTATACGGTTGAGCTTTCTATTTTCTCTAAAAATAATTGTAAAAAAATAGAATTCAGTTATAATATAGACACATTTAACATAAGTGATGTGGAAGAATTACAATCGACTATTCGGCTTTATCCTAACCCTAGTAATAGGTATTTCAATATAGAAACAGAGGAGGCTTCTACTATTCAAGTATTTAACTTGCAAGGAAAGAAAATAATGGAAGTCATGAAAAACAACAGTTTTCAGCTCGATTTAGCAGGTGTAGAGAAGGGTTTATATACCATAAGGGTGATTGATCAAAAAGGAATTCAAAATTTTAAGATTATTAAAGATGAGTAAAAAGGAGGTCACTACTATGAAGCTATCATTAGCAAAAGGAAAGAAGTACAGCTTATGTACATGTGGTTTGAGTCTTTCTTTACCATTCTGCGACAACGAACATAGAGACTACAATCAAAAAAACAATACTAACTATAAGTCTTTAAAAATAGTAGCAGATACAGATGTGGAAGTCGAATTGAGTTCATCGCTTTGGAAATCTTAAAAACATCTTGAAAACTTATCGTCATTAATTTAGTTTGAAAACAATTCTTTGGCACTTTCAATAGCCGATATTGAAGGAGATGCTCCTCCAATCATTTGTGCTACTTCCTTAATTCGATCGTCGTCATCTAATTTTTTAATTTTGGATAAAGATTTTTCTCCATTTTGATCCTTATATACAAAGTAATGGGAATTACCTTTAGATGCCATTTGAGGTAAATGAGTGATTGTTATAAGTTGATGGTTACTGCTCATTTTCATCA
>JABAYQ010000063.1:0-1358 GCA_018608925.1 Cryomorphaceae bacterium
TTTAGAACGAAAAACACTATCATTAACTAGTTTTTCCAAGCCGGGAGGTATAGTTCCTAATGCTTTCGTAGTATTGTAGATGGTCCTCAGATTTTCTTCAACATCTTTTATTGTTTGCTCGGTTAAATAAGGAGCAATACCATCCATTAAACTTTTATTACTATAAGTTTGAGTGTTATTCTGAGTTTGCTGAGGCTCTTTTTTACTGGTTATATTTTTTAAGGAATCACTATTAGGTACCAATTTAGATTCTATTAGTGCCACTCTTTCTTTAAGCGAATTTATTTGCTGCTGTTGTTTATCAACAAAATCAGCAATATCATTTGAATTAAGCCCAATAGCTATTTTAACAATATCGTATTCATTCTCTAAGGAACTTGTCCATGCAACTCCAATAATGTTTTTGTAGTCCACTGCTTTAAGATCTGATTTTGACACCCCAATACCTATCCCGTTATTATCTCCTGATGGAAGAATATAGTCTCCAGCAAAAACATCCCCTTTAACTTTCACCGGCACCTGTCCAAGGAAAGCGACTTTTTCATTAAGTGGAATATTTTCTTCAGATGGCATATTCCCTAACACTGCAGGACTGGTGGAAATCACAAGTATTTTTTGAACGTTTTCACCAATATATTTTGAAATTTTACCATTATAAACTCCTACTACATCACCAGCACTAATGCTTTCATCTGGATTCAATCTTTCCAACCATTCGGCATAATCACCAGATCCCGATTGATAGGTTACTCCCCGATCAGCTTGTTTAAAATCTTGAAACGATACTTCATCAACAATTAACATGGCCAAATCTGCTGCTGCAGTTGCAATACACGCTCCACAAGGGCCTGCAGATCCTCCTAGCCCAACCACAACAACTGGGATAGCTGCTAATCCAACATTTGCAGATTTTACAACTAAATTTGAAATAAACATATCGTTTCGATAATTATAATCTCTAGATCCAAAAACATCACTTGCTGTCTCTCCTTCAATTCTTCCACGTACACCCCCTGAAGAATCAAAAAATGTAATATAATTATTACTGTTACTAGGCAATCCAGCAGTTACCTTTATTGCAATCCCTTGTCCGTTCCCTTGAACTCTCAAGGGGTATTGACCATAATTAGTTGCTGTTGATCCTAAATTTCCCGCATCAATAGTAACTTGATTAAGAGCAGATGTCCCATCTACAATTAAATTACTGTTTAAATCCGTAATGCCATCTGCCTGCAAGGTGCCTGTAAAGATACTAGGACTTGCATTAGCAACTGTTAAAGAACTATTAAGCAATGTGGTCCCGTCTACAATTAAATTACTGTTTAAATCCGTAATGCCATCTGCCTGCAAGGTGCCTG
>JABAYQ010000063.1:1458-3147 GCA_018608925.1 Cryomorphaceae bacterium
AGAACTATTAAGCAATGTGGTCCCGTCTACAATTAAATTACTGTTTAAATCCGTATTGCCATCAATATTAACTGGGCCGGTAAAATTACTGGTACTACTAGCTGCTATTGTTAAGGAACTATTGAGCCACGCGGCCCCAGCAACAAAAAGATTGCCTAGCTGAGTTTCATCAGAAACAGATAGGCTACTTAGTTGAGTCGCGCCATCAACTGTTAGATTGGAAGCAAGTCCTGTGGTTCCTACTACATTCAAATTACCTGTTAAGCTCGTTACGCTTCCATTGGCTACTGTTAAGGGGCTTTTAAGTATTGTAGTTCCGTCTACAATTAAATTGTTATTTAAATCTGTAATTCCATCGACTTTTAACGTGTTCTTTAAACTAGAAGCGCCCTTCACATTTAAATCTCCTGTCAGAAAACTTGTGCTTGAGTTTGTAACTGTAAATGTTTCGTTAAGTGTAGTTTTACCATCAACATTTAAAGTATTATTTAAAAAAGTGGTCCCTTTGACAGTAAGCTTCCCTGTAAGTGAAGTTGTCGAAGAGTTTGCAACTTCAAAATTCCCATTAATCAATGAATAACCGTTAACAGTCAAAGCTTTAGTATTATTATTTCTAGCCGTGGGTGTAATTATATTTAAAATTGTTCCACCATCTACTGTTAGCAATCCACCTACATAATTATCTCCATCTAGAATAACGTCATCATTAAATTGGGTTAGCCCATCAACATTAAAGTCTCCTCCTATACCTACATTACCCGAGGCTGTAATATCCCTATGATATTCATATGGTAAATACAGAAAAGATTGCTGGGACAAGAAAGAAAAATCTGTACCCCCCTTGAGGTCAATTTCTACAATTAAGTTTTTTAATGTTCCATCCCACATAATCTGATTGAATAGTCCTACTGAAGGGGAACCACTTCCAATTATCAAATGTACTAGTCCGTTACTATCTGTTTGGGTAAACTGGGTTTCGCGGTATAGTGGATTATCATTTTCATCTACAATAGTAAACTCAAAAGAAACACTTGAAGAAACAAGGAGGTTGTTCGATGCATTAATTCCTGGAAGTTCTTTGTCTGTAGTGCCTATAATAACTGCTTGATAGCTTATACCTTCAGTTTGAGCATTTAATTTAAACGCTATAAAAAGGATTAGAGTAATTAGTTTATACCTCATGATTTTTTATTTGTTTATTGGGAATATTACAGAAAACCCGAAATTTTCAGCAACCTGCTTCAGACTTTCTACATCAGGTTTAGGGAATACAGTAAGCCCTACATTAGTATAGACTAGATTCGATGCATTAATACCGATAATTATATTTTTCGATAATTTAAAATTGAGTGCGAGTCCAAAAGAATAATAAAGGTGGTTTCCATTGAATTCAGAATCATCTGTAATGTCAAATGTTGTTAAATTTATTTTTTGAGTGCCAGAGGTTATGTTTGCAAAACCAATTCTTGATTGGGCTTTTAAGCTTATTTTTTTTACTGAAAATATCTTCCAGTCTATTCCAGTACCAATTCCTATATAACTTGTATCCCATTCGTATGTATTGCCATTTGCGATATCTTGAGAGGTCGTCCCAAAAGACAATAGGTCAATACCAGTTCTTATAAAAAAGTTCTTCCTAATTTGAAAAGAATAGTTTAAACTCAGGAAGTTTTTATTTCCAGGAATAAA
>JABAYQ010000117.1:0-1588 GCA_018608925.1 Cryomorphaceae bacterium
AGGGCTAACATATAATTTATAGAAATATGTTTTCCTACTTCTCTAATAAAAGAAAGAAAAGTGAAATCTTTAAACCAATCGTAATTGTTCACTATTTGAGCAGAGTTTTTACCACAATCAAAATCTAAAAATCTTTTTAATTGTTTCTCAACTGAAGCAAGATTATGGTTTAAAATATCTTCAGAAAGCATATTTCTTTCCTTTGATTTACCAGAAGGATCTCCAACCATGCCTGTTGCTCCACCCATTAAAGCAAAGGGTTGGTGACCGCATCTTTGTAGATGGACTAATATCATTATTTGAACCAATGAGCCAATATGAAGAGAGTCCGCAGTAGGATCAAAGCCTATATAAGCACTTGTCATTTCTTTTTGAAATTGTTCTTCTGTTCCTGGCATAATATCATGAATCATGCCTCTCCATTTTAATTCTTCTATAAAGTTCATCGTGTTCAAATTTGACAGCAAATATAATTAATGTGATTTTAAGCAGCATTTTTTCGGTACCTTTGTTATATGATTTTTGTAACCGGAGGTACAGGCTTAGTTGGAGCGCATATTTTACTTGATTTAGCTTCAAAAAATAAAACCATTAAAGCACTTAAAAGAGAAGGCAGTTCTATTGCCATAACCGAAAAAGTATTTAACCATTACAACAAACAAAATTTACTACAAAACATCAAATGGGTGGAAGGTGACCTATTAGACTCCTACTCATTATATACTTTATTAAAAGGCTGTAAAACAGTCTACCATTCTGCAGCATTCGTTTCTTTTCACCCTAAAGAAGTGAAGAAAATGATGGATATAAACATTGTTGGAACAGAAAATATTGTGAATGCGTGTTTAGAAAATAAAATAGAAAAATTAGCTTACGTTAGTTCTGTATCTACTCTTAGCAAACCCAAAAACAACTCTATTATTAACGAAAAAAGTTTCTGGACAAACGACTCTAATAAAACAAAATATGCTCAAAGTAAATATTTTGCAGAACAAGAAGTATGGCGAGGAATACAAGAAGGACTTGATACAATTATTGTAAATCCTGCGGTAATTTTAGGTCCGGGTGACTGGACAAAAGGAAGTTCTCAATTATTTACTAAAGTTTGGAAAGGGTTAAAATATTACACTGAGGGAGCTACTGCATATGTAGATGTTCTAGATGTAGCATCTATTCTAATAAAATTAATGGAAAGCGATGTGAAAAATGACAGATTCATCTTAAGTAGTGAAAACGTCCCTTACAGAAAGCTTTTTAAAGAAATTGCCCACTACTTAGGAAAAAAAGAGGCCTCCGTTAAAGTGACTCCTTTTTTGAAAGAATTAGCGTGGAGAACAGAATATTTTAAATATTTGATTAGTGGTGTAAAACCACTTTTAACAAAGGAAACTGCTAATCAAGCAATGACAATTTCGAATTATAGCAATCAGAAAATTAGTGATTTAGGCTATACATTTACATCTGTGTCGCATAGCATTGAAAGTTATTCTAAGTGGTTTTTGAAAGAAAATTCTACTGATCTTTAAGCTCTAAAACTTTCAAGTCAGCTATTACCAAATCATATACTTTGATGAGCTCATTAATACCT
>JABAYQ010000117.1:1598-3096 GCA_018608925.1 Cryomorphaceae bacterium
CCTTGAGAATTATAATATTTCCAACTTTGGTTAAACTCATCTAATGAAGAACCATTTTTCACGCAAACGGCATTAAATAAAGAATCTACTATAGAATTGGATAAACTATCAGGGTATTGAAAAGAAGTAATTTGAGCTAATAATAAGTGCCTCTCCACCAAAATTTGCTGCATAACATCAGTATCTATACTAGCATAGCTGCCAGTATTTTCCTCCGTATTAACGCAAGAGCAAAAGAAAAACAGAACAAATAGTAAGGGCTTGTACATAACTAAGCGAATTTAAACAATTATTATAAACCCAAAAAAAGTATATTTGTGTTGTTCATTAATTTAAAACCAAATGTTATGAAAAATTTAATTTATGTATTTGCAGTTCTTATCATGGGAGTAGTTTCTTGTGGAGCTCCTGCTGAAAAAAACACTACTTCTGATACTCAAGATGTTACATCATGCGCAGCTGATTGCGTAAAAGAATGTTGTGCTGTAACAGAAGAAGCTACTTCTGAAGAAGCTACTTCTTGCGAGCCAGGATGTGAAAAAGAATGTTGTACTGCTAAAAAAGAAGCTACTTCTTGTGAAGCTGACTGTACTAAAGCATGTTGTGCTGACAAAGAAGCTAGTCATGACAATCATGAAGGCCACAGCCACTAAGAATTTATTTAAGTTAAAAAAAAGGCGTGAAAAATTTCACGCCTTTTTTTTGTCTTTTTTTATCTATTAAATAAAAGTCTACTTCCTTTTATATCGTTATTTAGTTTTCCCTGATCATAAACTAAATTTCCGTTTACCCAAGTGCGAGACACTTTAGACTGAAACTCCTGTCCTTCAAAGGGAGACCATCCGCATTTATATAAAATATTACTTTTATCAACTGTCCACGGATCTTTAAGATCTACTAAAACTAAGTCTGCCCAATAGCCTTCTCTAATAAAACCTCTTTTTTCTACTTGAAAACAAATTGCTGGTGCATGACTCGTCTTTTCAACGATTTTTTGCAACGATATTTTTCCATGGTGATGCAGTTCTAAAAGAGCGACTAAGGCATGTTGAACTAAAGGCCCTCCTGAAGGAGCATTAAAATAGGTGTTTTGTTTTTCTAGTAAAGTATGAGGAGCGTGATCAGTTGCTATAACATCAATTCTATCATCCAACACAGCTTGAAGAACAGCCTCTTTATCTTCTTTAGTTTTAACTGCCGGATTCCACTTTATAAATGTTCCTTTTTCTGCATAGTCTCTATCGTCAAACCATAAGTGATGAACGCATGCTTCAGCAGTAATCATTTTATCTTTTAATGGAATCGTATTGTCAAACAAATCCATTTCCATTTCGGTAGAAAGATGGAAAACATGAAGCCTTGTTCCATGTTTTTTAGCTAATTCTATTGCCATAGAAGAAGACTTATAGCAAGCCTCATCAGAACGGATAAGCGGATGCATTTGAATAGGAACGTCCTCTCCGTACAAAGCTTTAAAATTTTCGGTGTTTTCTAAAAT
>JABAYQ010000098.1 GCA_018608925.1 Cryomorphaceae bacterium
GTAGAAACAAGTGTAAATCAAGATCAAGAAGAAGCAAGAGGAATTGACATTGACCATTTAAGTTTCGTGCTTAATTATGACATACCTAACGAGCCAGAAACTTACGTTCACAGAATCGGAAGATGTGGTAGAGCAGGAAAAGAAGGTATTTCTATCTCTATTAGTGATGCTGAAGAAAATGCATATGTAAGAGATATCGAAAAGCTGATCAACAAAAAAATAAAAGAAGTTATAGAAAATCCTTTTGTACAGACCGATAAGCCGATGACTACAAAAGAGAAAAAAGAATTCGAAAAAGAAAAGAACAGAAAAAAACAAGAGTTCTTTCAGAATAGAAACAAAAGAGGAGGAGGAAATAGAGGGGGAGGAAACAGACGTTAAAAAATTAGGCTAGAGAGTATTTATTTAAAGCTTTTTAGCCTAATTCTTTTTTTATTTACAAAAGTAAACATCCCTCTAAATCCATTTTCTTTTCCAAGTTTAGCTATTAAGGTTTCTTGGAGTAAGGATGGTATTTCAATTTCGATCTCATCCATATAAAAATAAGTACTATCGTTGAGTTTTTTTAAGCTGTAATTATCTAGTTCGTCCTCCTTATTATATAAATCTCCCGCCACTATTTTATGGTAATACCTTAAGGGGTCGATATGCATTATAAAAGCCAAAGAATCTGGGGCTTTTTTCTTAGAAATAATTTTAGACAAATAATAGTTATATCGAGTGCCGTCAGACAATGGAATAATCTTTTCTTGTTTTACTTTTAGAGTATAACAATAACCCCACTCAAAATCGAATCCTTCGATAAATTCTGGAAATGGGTCTGATGAATTAAGCACAAACCTTTTAAAATGTTCGTAATTTTGAATAATCTTATATGGGTCGACAGTTACCTTTTTGTACGATATATTTTGGCCAAATAAAAATACGGGCAAAAAAACAAACAACAAACACTTAATTTTCATACTACAAACTTAAGCAAGTATATTAAAAACTCGTTATAGATTTTTGTTATCTTTGATACGGATAAACTTTCCACACAAAGCTAAACTTACTAACCCACACCTCAAATCTCATGATACGTCTATTCTTATTTGCTGTTTTTTCTTTTATTTTTTCATTCTCAACTTTAGCTCAAACTAAGCGCGTTTTAATCGAAGAAGGCACTGGAACATGGTGCCAATGGTGCCCTAGAGGAAATGTTTTTTCTGATCAAATGACACAAGACTATGATGCTATTCCTATAGCAATCCATAGAAATGATGACATGGAAATACCTGGGACAGTTAGTTATTTTGCAATGACTAATATAACTGGTCTTCCGAATGGAAATATCGACAGAACACAATTATTTATAGACCCGTTAAACTGGGGCATCGCAACCGACCTACAATCAAACATATCTCCTGCTGCAGATATTGAAGTAACAACCGAATTTGATTCAATAACAAGATCTATAGCAATAAGCATTACTGCAACTATGTACTCCAATCTAAACGGAGATTACCGATTAGGAGCCGTTGTGTTAGAAGACGCTGTAACGGGCCCGGCACCATCTTACAATCAGTCTAACGCATACGCTGGTGGTGGAAACGGCCCAATGGGTGGCTACGAATTATTAGCTTCTAGCATTCCTGCATCTGAAGTTGCCTACGATCATGTAGCTCGTCAGTTAGTTTCTGAATACCAAGGAGATCCTAATAGCTTACCCACAGAATTAAATAATTCAAACCAATATACTCACAATCTAAGCTGGGAATTACCAATAGAACAAGACCAGCAATATGTATATGTAGTAGCTTATATGACAAATGCTACAACAGGAGAAATTATAAACGCAAATAAAAGCGCATATCTAATGGGAAATACCAATGCAAAGCCAAAGTTCTTATCCCAACCCTTTGTTTATGCTACTCCAAGTAACTTATACCAATATGATGTGTTATGTCATGACCCAGACGATGAGTCTGTTACTATCACAATAGCAAGCGGACCCGACTGGCTAAGCATAAATCAAAACTCAGATAATAAAGCAACTATATCTGGAATGCCAATAAATACTGGCGTTTACCAAGTGGTATTATCTGCAACAGACGGAGAGAATAATTCCTTACAATCTTTTGAGCTAGAAGTAATTCAAAATAACGGAGACTGGATTTTTGTAGGCGATGAAGCATTTACTTCTACAGAAAATGTAACAATAGATATCGCAATTGACAGCAACAACACAGTGTACTTGGCATACACCAATAAGGCAGATAAGATGATTATACAAAAATTTGAAAATGAAACTTGGAGTGTCTTAGGGAATGTCATTAATGGGAATTCGTATACATCAGCTATTGAAATAGACAAAGACAACAATCCAATAGTAGCAACTATAGACAACAATATCGCCAAAGTATATCAATGGAAAAATGAAATATGGCAACAACTAGGTGAAAACTTAGGGAGCAGCTCTGGTGATATTGACATAGCAGTAGCAAATGACGGTACCATATACGTGGCCTACAAAAACAACAACGATGACTCAAAAGGATTTTGTAAAAAATGGAACGGAAATAACTGGACAATCGTAGGAGAGACAAACTTCAATGTCTTAATAGAATCTCTAGCAATTTGGCCCAGAATAGTCACAGACTCCCAAAATAATCCGATTGTGATTTACGCAACAAGCGAAAGTGGATACGGACCGTATTATTCTAGAGTTTCCTCATTCGATGGACAAAGCTGGAATATCTTAGGAGAAGGAAATATTGATACAATAGGCTCAGCTTACAATCATAGCATTGCTATAGACAACAACGATAAACTTTATATTTCTAGCACTATAGGATATCAAGATCACATATTAAATGTGTATACTTTCAATCAGGATGAATGGCAAAAAATTGGAAGTGATGTCGCAAACGAGGCGGTGTACTATAATAACATATCAGTTAATTCTAATGGAAATATTGCTGTTATATATGAAAATGAGGGAAATGGCAAAACAACTGTTTCGGGATACGATGGGGAGAACTGGGCATATATAGGACTACCATTATTTACCAATCACTCGGCAGGTCATGCCATAGCATATAGC
>JABAYQ010000142.1 GCA_018608925.1 Cryomorphaceae bacterium
GTATTTATATAATTCAAAACTTCCTGTATTTGAATATTATTTCACAGGATTTGGTAGAAATAAAAAGCTAAATTACAGATGGAAAGCAATAGAATCATTCAACATGCCTATAAAGGTAAGGTTGGATGGTAATTTTTATAAATGGGTTTATCCAACCTCAGAATGGCAGCAAATAAGGATGAAAGGATCATCTAGAAACTTTAAGATTGCACAACATTTATTTTTGATAGATAGCAAAAAGATAAAATAGTGCTTGCGGATAAGATAAGTTTGGTTAAATTTGCAGCCCATTAAATCAAGTAAAGCAATGGCTAAAAAAGGAAACAGAGTACAAGTAATACTAGAATGTACTGAGCACAAAACAAGTGGTCAGGCTGGAACCTCTAGATATGTTACGACCAAAAACAAGAAGAACACACCTGACAGAATGGAGTTGAAGAAATTCAATCCTATTCTTAAGAAAATGACTGTTCATAAAGAGATTAAGTAACTTTAAAATTTAATTAGTTATGGCTAAGAAAACAGTAGCATCACTACAAAAGAAAGGTTCTAAGAACTTTACAAAGGTGATTAAAATGACAAAATCTAGTAAGTCAGGAAGCTATTCTATCAAACAAGAAATTGTTTTGAAGGATAAGGTAGAAGACTTTTTAAAGAAGTAGAACCTAGATTTAAAATAAACTATGAAAAGCTTCTTTTTTAAGAGGCTTTTTGTATTTAAAATTATTTAACAATGGGTATCTTTAATTTTTTATCAAAAGATAAGAAACAAAAATTAGATCGAGGGTTAGAAAAGTCCAAGGAAAATATTTTTGGAAAGCTATCTCGTGCCATTGCTGGTAAGTCTACTATAGACGAAAATGATTTAGATAATATTGAAGAAATTCTAATATCTTCAGATATTGGTGTGGAGACTACTCTAAAAATCATTGAAAAGTTAGAAGAAAAGGTCGCAAAGGAAAAGTTTTTTAATTCTGATGAATTACGTCAAATTTTAAAATTTGAGATTTTAGAACTTCTTTCCGAATCAACTATCTCAAATGACATCTCACGACAGCCTAACACGCCATATGTAATTATGGTGGTTGGTGTTAATGGAGTAGGTAAGACTACTACCATTGGAAAGCTAGCTCATTACTATAAGCAACAGGGTAAGAAAGTAGTTCTGGGAGCTGCGGATACTTTTAGAGCTGCAGCAGTTGATCAGTTGGTGATATGGGCAGAAAGAGTAGGTGTTGAAATTGTTAAGCAAGACATGGGTTCTGACCCTGCTGCTGTCGCATTTGATACTCTTCAGTCAGCAGTGAAGAAAAATGCCGATGTAGTGATTATTGATACTGCTGGAAGGCTTCATAATAAAGTTAATTTAATGAACGAATTAACTAAGATTAAAAACGTGATGAAAAAAGTATTTTCTGATGCTCCTCACGATGTAATGTTGGTTTTGGATGCTTCCACGGGTCAGAATGCTATCGAACAAGCAAAACAATTTACCTTAGCTACAGAGGTTAATTCTTTAGCTTTAACTAAGCTAGATGGAACTGCTAAGGGTGGTGTTGCTATTGGTATTTCCGATCAATTTAAAATTCCAATTAAATATATTGGTGTTGGTGAAGGTATGGATGATCTTCAAGTTTTTAATAAAGAAGAATTTGTAGATTCTTTTTTTAATTAATCTAAGAAGTGAGAACGAAGTCTATTAAAAAAAATAAAATCAATGTCATTACTCTAGGGTGTTCTAAAAACATCTATGATTCTGAAATATTGATGGGACAATTAGCTGCTAATGATATTGCTGTTGAGCATGAGTCGCAAGCAAATGATTCTAATATTATTGTTGTTAACACATGTGGTTTTATAGACAATGCTAAAGAAGAATCTATTAATACTATTCTAGATCAAGCAAGGCGTAAGTCCAATGGCGAGATTGAAAAGTTATTTGTCACAGGTTGTTTGTCTGAAAGATATAAAGATGATTTAGAAAAAGAGATTTCTGATGTGGATCAATTTTTTGGAACAACGGATTTGCCAAAACTTTTACAGGCGCTAGGTGCAGATTATAAGCATGAATTAATAGGAGAGAGAATAACTACTACTCCTAAGCACTACGCTTTCTTGAAAATTGCAGAAGGTTGCGATAGACCTTGTTCTTTTTGTGCTATTCCTCTAATGAGAGGTAAGCACAAGAGTAAAGCGATAGAAAATTTAGTAATCGAAGCTTCAAAACTTGCTAACGATGGGGTTAAGGAACTGATTTTAATAGCTCAAGACCTTACATATTACGGACTTGATTTATATGGTAAAAGAAGGTTAGCAGATCTACTAACAGAGCTTTCTAAGGTTGACGGAATAGATTGGATTCGTTTGCATTACGCTTTCCCAACTGGTTTTCCTGAAGATGTGTTAGATGTAATTAAGAATACATCTAACATTTGTAATTATATAGATATTCCATTACAGCATATTAACGACGAAGTTTTGAAGTCTATGCGAAGAGGAACTAACCATCAAAAAACGGATAAACTTCTGAAAATGTTTAGAGAAAAAGTTCCTGGAATGGCAATCAGAACTTCTTTAATTGTTGGTTATCCTGGGGAAACACAAGAACAATTTGATGAAATGAAAGAGTGGGTTAGAACGACTAAGTTTGATCGTTTAGGTGTTTTTACTTATTCTCACGAAGAAAACACACATGCTCATCTGCTGGTTGACGATGTTCCTGAAGAGGTAAAGCATCAGCGAGCTGAAGATATTATGGAGGTTCAAAGTCAAATTTCTTTTGATAGTAACCAAGAAAAAATAGGTAAAACCTTTAAGGTATTATTTGATAGAAAAGAAGGAGAATATTTTATAGGTCGTACGGAGTTTGACTCTCCTGATGTCGATAATGAGGTTTTGGTTAAGGCGCAAGACACATACGTAAGAATCGGTGATTTTTCACAGGTTCGGGTTGTTTCAGCTGACCATTATGATCTTTATGGAGAAATAGTTACAATAGATTAGTAATGGAGGTACATAAACTAAATTTAGATTCTTTAGGTCGGTTTAGTCCATTGC
>JABAYQ010000139.1 GCA_018608925.1 Cryomorphaceae bacterium
ACGTCAGCCAATCTCTAAATGAAAACGTACAAAACTTGGTTTATTTAATTGTAACGCTTTTTACTATTGTTTTTCCTGTCTTAACAGCTGTATTATTGTTAAAATTCAATGTAATAAGCAGCCTTTATATGAAAAATGCTCAGGAAAGAAAGTGGCCCTTTACTTTAACCGTATTGTGGTACTATTTGTGCTTTGAGATATTATTAAAGCTTCAATTACCTAAAAGCATTTATCTAATGATAATAGGCGCAATTACAGTTGTTACTATTGCTTTAATAGTAACTTTAAAATGGAAGATAAGCGTCCATATGCTTGGCGTTGGTGGCTTGCTAGGAGCTTTGATAGGCATAAGTTATAGGTTTAGCCTAGACTGGTTATTAATCATTTTAGCAGTCACTTTAATATCAGGGCTAGTTGGCTATGCTAGACTAGAAACCAAGTCACATAATCCTAATCAGGTATATGTTGGCTTCATTGTTGGTTTAAGTATAGAATTAGTAGCTGTTTTATTATAAAAAAAATTATATCTTCAAACTCCACAATAAATAAAAGATTTGAAAAAGAAAATCACAAGAAAAAGACATCTTGCCAAAACCTTTACTTGGAGAATAACTGCAACTATTACTACTACTTTAATCGCCTGGATTATTTCTGGTGACCCTAGTACAGGATTAGCAATAGGAGGAATAGAGTTTTTTGTTAAAATGCCTATATACTACTTTCACGAACGAGCATGGTATAAATCAAAATGGGGTGTTGAAAAACAAAAAAGCGAATCTCCAAAATAAAAAAAGATACTATTCGTTTTTTTATCTGTACTAAACGAAATTATCCATGAAACGATTTATTCTTCTACTCTTTAGTTGTGCCTTTTTAATCCATACAGCCAATAGTCAAGGTTGCAGCGATGCTGGTTTTTGTTCCTTAGACGGAATTCAAAATTCGGACTCTGAAATTAAATCTTATAACAATAAATTTACTATCGGTTCATCGTACGGAATAGGCGATCATAACATAACTATTGTAGCCCCTTATTTTTCTTACCAAAGATCTGTGGGAAAAAATCTATCAATAAGCACGAAGCTGACAGCAATACAGCAAAGCAGTGAGTACGCAGAAAATACTGGGCTTTCCGATGTTTTTGTAATTGCTAATTACCGATTGAACGATAAAACAAAACTGACTGCTGGAGCAAAACTGCCTTTGAGCGATGGAAACCAACTTAACAACTCAGCAGACCCTTTTCCCCTTGACTTTCAGCCAAGCTTAGGAACAACAGATATAATAGTTGGCTTTGCTACCAATATTAAAAAACTACAAATAAATGTAGCAACACAGCTACCTGTTTTTCAAGGTAAAAACACTTTTTCTTCCGAAGTGTATGATACTTCCAATTTTTATTCGGAGTTTCAAAGCACTAACAATTATAAAAGAAAAGGAGACGTATTGTTAAGAGCTACATATGAAGTATCTAAAACAGAAAAATTCCGTTTTACATCAAGCCTACTTTCCATTTATCATCTTGGGAATGATACTTATATTCCCCTAAGGTTTATTGAAAATGAAGAAATAATAGGTTCTAGTGGTTTAACTTTAAATCTAAACTTATTTTTAGAGTACACTCTTTCACAAAAAAGCAGTATTAATTTTAGTGTTGGCTCACCAATAATTGTAAGAATGGTAAGGCCAGACGGACTAACAAGAAGTTTTATTGCTTCTTTAACATATGGCTATTCGTTCTGATTTTTTTCTTTGTAGTGGTAGGTAACGTTAGGGTTTTGCTGAGCTAGCTCCTCCACCATTTCATCAATTTCGTACTGGTATATTTGCTTTGGAGGACCTTCTTTTCTAAACCAGAAAGCTAAAAGAAGTCCGGAAATGGCACCCGTTAGATGTCCTTCCCACGATACTCTTTCTTGAAGGGGAAATAAACCCCAAACTAGGCTTCCATAAAGAAAAACAACAAACATAGACACTGCCATTAACTTGGTATGCTTACGAATAAGGCCACTAAAAAATAAGAAAGAAGATAAGGCATAGATTATTCCACTTGCGCCAATGTGGTAGTTCTGTCTGGCAAATGTCCAGAGCAAAAAACCACTAAACAACCAAGACCAAACAAAAACTTCTGTAGAAATAGATTTATAAAAATACCTCACAGACATTAAAAGCACCAAAATAGGCAATGCGTTATTTGTTAAATGAGATAAGTCGCTATGAATTAATGGAGAAAATAAAATACCTTTTAATCCAGAAATGTGTCTAGGTAAAACACCATACTTCACAAAACTGAAGTCGTAAAAATGTTCGAGGCCTTTAATTGCAGATATTAATAGAACAAATAGGATTGGAAAAAAGACAATAGGTAAAATGGTAGATTTCTTTTTCATTTTTTATATGTCGTGACTAATTCCTACTCCTAGTATATAAACAATAGAGGCTTTGTCGAAATTGTTTTGCAATCTATAATATAAGTCTATATCCGTTGATTTGGCCAAAGGATAAGAGGCCCCTAATGTTGCTCTTAATTTTGCAAAAGAAGAAAAGTCGGAAAAGGTTTCCAATAAAAAAGAAGGTTCTAAAGGAGTCTTGGGTAAATTATATTGAGCCGATAGTCGCTCTCTAAACACTAAGCTAGAGCCGTACTGAAATCGTGAACGACTTTTAATAGTTAATCTATCTATCTTTTTTCGCCAGCTCAAATCGAAGCTAAATCTATGTTGTATTTCGCTATTAAAAAAGACATCATATTCTTCAATAAGACGATAATCCATAGCTACTCGCCAACTCTTATTCCACTTTCTAGAAATGGAAAAATTAGAAAATAATTCGTCTTTAAGTCTAGCATTTTCTCTTAGCCTTAGCCCTTGAGAAAATGAAATATTTGTTTTTTTATGTTTCAGTCTTTCTGTTTCCCCTTCTCAAATCCAAAACGAGACTGATATGCCTCGCATTAATAGCCTCGATTTCATTCCAGGTTCTCTAACGAGCAGGAGATGCTTTCAGTGTAAAGATAAACATTGTCAACTGCATGTATTTTCGTGTTTGTCC
>JABAYQ010000032.1 GCA_018608925.1 Cryomorphaceae bacterium
GTCTGGTAATGTAGCTGAATGGACTGATAACGCATACGATGAGACTGCGTTCAGTTTTGCTCATGATTTAAACCTTGACTTTAAATATGATGCAGATGATTCAGATCCAGAGATATTGAAAAGAAAAGCTATTAGAGGTGGTTCTTGGAAAGATATTTCTCATTACATACAGGTAGGAACTAGAGATTACGAGTTTCAGGATACTGCAAAATCTTACATAGGCTTTAGAAATGTAATTTCTTTCCTAGGTAGAGATAAACAAGACTTTAGATAAAAAACAACAATTAAAACAATAACAAGTTCAAATTATGGCATTATTAAATCCAAATTCAAAAAAGTTTAAAAATGGAATGGCAAAATTATACGGATGGGGTGCATCTGTTGTAATTTTAGGTGCAATGTTTAAATTAATGCACTGGCCTGGTGCTGGTGGTATGTTAGTTGTAGGTCTTTCTATTGAAGCTGTAATTTTCTTCTTTTCTGCTTTTGAGAAGCCACATGAAGAGCCAGATTGGAGTTTAGTTTATCCTGAATTGGGATTCATGAAAGATCCTGAAGATAAATCTTCCTCTGCTAACACTGCTAATACCCCTGTTCAGGAATTGGATAATATGCTAGAGAAAGCAAATGTTGATCAGGCATTAATTATGAGATTAGGTGATAATCTAAGATCTTTTAATGAGACAGTAGAAGGAGTTAGTAAATCAATGGAAGCTGTTTCTGCAACTGGTGAATATAGTGATCAAATGCGTGAAGCATCAAGAAAATTAGCTGAAATGAATACTTATTACGATTTGCAATTGAGAACAATGCAAAACTTAGGTAATTCGGTTGGTGACTCTGAAAAATTCCAGAAAGAAATTTCTAAGTTAGGAGATAACTTACAAGCACTTAATAGCATGTATAGTAATATGCTAAATGCGATGAACAAATAATTATTTACCTTACTTTTTTCAAGAATACAATAAAATATGGCTGGAAATAATTTATCACCAAGGCAGAAGATGATCGGAATGATGTATTTAGTGTTAACAGCTCTGTTAGCATTAAATGTATCTAAAGAAGTTCTTAATGCATTTCAGAATGTGAATGGCGGAATCGTTAGAACAACTGAGAATTTCAACAGTAAAAATGCAGAGGTATACAATCAATTTTTAATTGCTGCTGAAACTAATCCTGCAAAAGCTGGTCCTTGGAAGGATAAGGCTTTTAGGGTAAAGTCTAAATCCGATTCTATTTCTGCTCTTATTCAAAAGTTGAAATATGAAATTGTTTTATCGGCGGATAATAAAGTGACTTTTTCTGGAGTAGTTGAACCGCTTACAACTCCATATGATGAATTGCCGAATAATTTAAAAAACCTCTTAATGGTTGATATTCAGAAGAAATCGGATAGAGACAAGGCAGGTGATATCATGATTAATAGGGGTAATGGAAATCTTGTTAAAGGATCTTTGGTTGATTTCAGAGATTATTTATTAACTCTTACTAAAGGTACGTCAATCAGTAATTCTCTTGAGAAAACATTTGATTTTAGTGATATTCAAATGAAAAAAGGTGTTTCGGAATCTTGGGTAAATTATAATTTTAATGATATGCCCCTCATTGCTGCAATAACACTTTTGTCGAAAATACAAGCTGATGTTAGAAATGCTGAGTCTGATGCAATTAAGCATTTGCAGAAAGAAATAGATGCAGGTTCTTTAAAGTTTACATCTGCTGAAGCAATTCAGATTGCCCCTTCCAATTATGTTTTTGTAGGGGATAGTTTTAAAGCAGATGTTTTTTTAGCAGCTAAAGATTCTACTCAAAATCCTGTTATATATGTAGGGGATTACGAATTGGATGAAAATGGCTTTTACCAAATGATTGGTAAGTACGATTCAATTCCTGTAAAAGGAGGGAAAGGTAAATTTGCTATTAAGACTCGTAAACAAGGATATCAAAAGTGGGGTGGTTTAATTGGAATGAAAACTGACGAGGGGGTTAAGATGTACCCTTTTAGTGGAGAGTTTCAAGTTGCAGCACAAAGTTTTGTAGTATCTCCAACTAAGATGAATGTACTTTATCTATTAGGAGATATGGGAAATCCTATTGATGTATCTGTTCCTGGTGTTCCAAAAGATAAAATTAGAGTTTCTTGTAATAACGGAGTGATTAAAAAAGTTGGTGGAAGCTGGGAGGTTTTTCCTAAAACTACAGGGAAAGCTAAAATTACTGTTTCTGCTGAAGTTCAGGGTAAAAACAGAACCATGGGAACTATGGAGTTTAGAGTTAAGAGAGTTCCTAAGCCAGAACCAAAATTGATAGGTTCTAAAAATGGTAAAATAAAGAAAAATCAAATTTTATCTAAGAATTGCAAGATGATTGCACAGCTTAAAGATTTTGATTTCGACATTAAAAATACGGTAGTAGGTTTTACACTTGATGGGCTTTATAAGGGTGAAATTGTTTCAAAGAAGGTTTTAGGAAATAAACTTTCTGATGATATGAGAGAATTCGTTAAAGATTTACCATTTGGTTCTATAATTTATATATCAAATATTACTTCTAAAGGACCTTCTGGAAAGAAAAGTAATTTAGGAACTATAAAAGTTGTCATAAACTAAAATTTATCACTTATGAAAAAGTTATTTTTATTTGCATTAATTGCTGGAATGTTTCAGTTTTCTTACGCTCAAGATCAAACAATCTTAGATGGAGCTTATAAGAAGGATATTCGTGATGGTGGTGATGATAGGAAGATTCAAGGCTATCAGCATGTGCGTGAAGCGGATGTAATGTGGTCTACTAAGATTGAGAGAGTAATTAACCTAAGAGAAAAAATCAATCAAGTTTTTTATTACCCTATTCAGGAAATTGACGATAGAAGAAATCTTATCGATGTATTGATGGATGCTGTTAAGGAAGGTACTATTACTGCTTATGGTAATGCCTATAAAGATGATGAGTTTAAATCTCCTATGTCACAATCTGATATTAACTCTATAGGTATTGATGGTGAAGCAATTGAAATCACTGAAATTTACGATGATGAGATAGAA
>JABAYQ010000046.1 GCA_018608925.1 Cryomorphaceae bacterium
GCAAGAGGTAAATGCGCCAACACAAAAGACATAGTTAATGCACTAGACTCCAAAAAAATATTAGGATTATGTTTAGATGTTCACGAATACGAAAAATTATCTTTCGAATCAATAGACCAAATACCATCTGATTTAAAGAAAATATTAGAATCGGAAAAAGCCATCTTCTCCCCTCATATAGCAGGATGGACACAAGAAAGCAACCAAAAAATTTCTGAGGTCCTCTTCCAAAAAATTACAGATTCTTTCCCATCATAAAATCAAGATTTTATGATTTTCTACTTTATCATCTTTTTCAATTTGCAAGAAATAAATGCCTTTTTGAAAATAATGAACATCAATTTTTAAATCTGATTTAGTTGATTTTTTATCTATATAAATACGACCTAAAGAATCGAAGATCTGATAGCTATATTGTAAATTATTATTTTCTGGATTAGAAATAAACAAATAATGTTTAACCGGATTTGGAAAAACTGAAAATCCAAAAGATGCATTATTAGGTATAGAAACATCAGCAGTATCACAATCCAAAAAATCAAGCGAGATAGTATCAGAACTAACACAACCAAACTGGCTAGTGTGCTCTAAAGAAATTAAAGAGCTAGAAAAAGATGAAATCTGAGAAGTACTATCACCAGTCGACCACTGAAAAAATCCATCATTAAAATTGGAGCTAATTAAGACAGTATCTCCAACACATTGCTCTAAATCAGCTCCTAAGTCAATATCAATACTTTGCGCCACAACAATAGAATCGGAAAGAAAACATCCTGTAGAATCCTGAACTAATAAACTTAAAATATCTGCTTGTGACAATGAAGTTTGAAAGCTAGAATCTCCGTTAGACCAGCTATATGAATTAAAAAAGTTAGGGACTTCGACAAACAAAGTGTCGTTATTACAAAGGGTAATATCCAATCCTAGATCAAGCGTATTTATATTGGTGTTAACCAATAAAGAATCGGACTGACATTGATTAAACACTATTAATTGAAATACGGAATCTTGCTGAACAATTGTAGTCCAATTAACGCTCAAAGTGTCATTAAAAAAATCGCCATTGAAATCAATCGCTTGTAATTCAATAGTATCCCCAATACAAGAATTAAAAACAAGATCTGAAATAATTAAAGAATCAAATTCAATAAATGTATCCATTAGCTCAATAGAGTCTGTAAAAGTTTGACCATCATTAATAGCATCTAGCCAACAATTAATCGTGAAATCCCCTTCAAATAAAAACAATACAGAATCTTGAAATACATACTCAAAAATAGAATCAGAAGAAATGGACTGAAATAAAGAATCGCTATAAATAGAACTCTGAAAAGAATAAGAAATTATAAAGGTGTCCAAAGCTGCATCAGAAGTGTTAGTAAATTGGATCGAAAGCT
The DNA here is from genome assembly GCA_018608925.1 of Cryomorphaceae bacterium. GTDB lineage: Bacteria > Bacteroidota > Bacteroidia > Flavobacteriales > UBA7312 > JABAYQ01. The sequence goes on from JABAYQ010000046.1 coordinate 1,398, forward strand.
CTTGAGAACCAAAAGACTGACATTGAGTTTCTATTAAAATATTATTTAACTCAATAGAAAAAGCGCAAGGGGTATTTTGAGTATTTAAAAGGCCTATACTATTCGGAATTGGACCAGTCCACAAAGTGTCAACAAAACTAGAATTAAGTCCTAGAAACTGCAAAGAAGAACCAACAGCAGAACTGGATTCTACAACGGAAATCTGTGAGGGTGAATCTCCAGCAAAAGGACCATCGATTGCAACAAAACTTCCTTCATAACTTAAAAACTGCAATTTAGAATTGGTACAATTATTATATAAAGCTATTGCCTCAACACTATTTTGAATAGATGGCTTGCTAAACCATAAAGCTCCGTAATCACATAATTGATTTGGAATTACTCCTTGTAATATTTCTTGGCTATAAATTAAACCATTACTTCCGTTATATAAATAAATAGTATAACAACTAAGATCAGTTCCAGCTATACCAGAAATTTCAAAACCTTCTAAAGTGTCACCACCAATGTTATCATAATGAAATTCACTTATAAATACGGAGTCAATAGTTTGAGAATGAGAAGATAGTACTATAGCAAAGACCATACTAAATAGTAGAATTAAGTTTTTCATGGATAAATATTAATTTATAATCATTGAAATTATAAAAAAAATGATAGAAATCAAAAAAAAGAAATGAAAGTTAAACAAGAAAATCTAAAACTCACAGAAAAAAATTCTTAATGGTTAACCACAATCTGAATATTATTTCTACTTTTTTGTTCTAACAAAACTTCTTTCCCTTTTTTTACTTTAGCTACAGACTCAGCATTGTAATGCCTAATAGTGTATAGAGTAAGGTCCGTATTATAGAACAAAGAATAATCTTGAGAAAGCTTTTCTATCAAAGGCTTTGTTTTAATAGTATCGTTATCAAAACAAACCGAAAAGCTTAAAGCAGAATTTTGCATCATATTAACCGCAATATTATTTTGCGCCAATAATGAGAAAATATGGCTAATATGCTCTTCTATAATAAAGGATAAATCTTTAGTAGACAAAGAAAGTAACATCTGATTAGGCTTTACAATATAAGAAGGCACAAAAGGAGTAATCTCTTGAAAGTCGCCAATTTCAGAACCTTGTGAATCAGGCTCTACAAAAGATTTCACCTTGAGAGGTATGTTCTTTGCTTTTAATGGTTGAATTGTTCTTGGGTGTACTACTTTAGCTCCGAAATAAGCCAACTCTATAGCTTCAGAATAAGGTATTTTTTCAAGGAGCTCAGTTGCATCAAAATAAACAGGATCAGCATTTAAAAACCCTGGAACATCTTTCCAGATAACAACCTGGTCTGCATCCAAAGCAAAAGCCAAAATAGCTGCACTAAAATCAGAACCTTCTCTTCCTAGTGTGGTGGTAAAGTTTTCGGAAGTGCAACCTATAAAACCTTGAGTTAAATAAATACCATCATCAGTAAATGTCTTAGAAACTAAGTCTTTAGTAAGGTCCCAATCTACTCTAGCATTTCTGTAGCAATTGTCTGTACGTATAAAATCTCTAGCATCTTTCCAATTAATATTTAAGCCTTCTTGTTTAAGAAATGCCCCAACAATTTTAGTGGACAACAATTCTCCAACAGAAACAATT
>JABAYQ010000014.1 GCA_018608925.1 Cryomorphaceae bacterium
GTAGACGGATGCTACAACTTTACTGTTTATGACGAATACGGAGACGGATTATATGGTTCTCAGCATTCTTGCGAATACAATGGAGACTTTACTATTTATGATAACAACGGAGATGTCTTAGCCGAGCTATCGGTTCAAAATTCCGATTTCGGAGAACAAGTCACTAGTAATTTTTGTATTGAATCTGATGCTCCAGAGGCTTCTTGGAGATGTGTAAACAATCAGTGCGTCGATCCTCAAGATGGTTCTGGCGAATACTCTACTTACAATGCTTGTATTGCACAATGCAGCCCTATTTCTAGCGTGGAGGATAACGAACTAAATAAATTAAATATTTATCCAAATCCGTTTAACGATATTATTATAGTAGAATCAGAATTAGTAGGCACAATAAATGTGTACAATACTCTAACACAACTTCTAATTTCTCAATCGAAAAACAGCGCTAAAATAGAGCTTGATTTATCGAACTTAGAAAGCGGGATTTACTTTGTAGAATTAAAAAATCAGTTATTTAAAATTATTAAAGAATAATTTTAAATAACTTTGTGATGTGAAAATAATTATAAGCTTAGTTACCCGTCTCATCCCAAGACACTACTTACACCATGTAAGTCATATCTTCCTACAATTTTTCTCTTTATTTATGAGAGGAAATAATTTTGAAGATCCTATTAACGGAATTACCTATCGTAAACTTCTTCCTTACGGAAGGATAAACCCTAGAGAAAACGCATTAGCTCCCGATAGCATGTCTTTAGAAAGACATCGATTGTTGTGGCTATACCTCAACCAGAAGACCAACTTTTTTAAGGATGATCTTAGGTTTTTACACATTGCTCCAGAGTATTGTTTTTTACCAATATTCAAAAAACAAAAAAACCTCAACTATACCACTGCCGATTTAAATTCGCCATGGGCAGATGTAAAAATGGATGTTCACCAAATTCCTTACCAGGATAATTCTTTCGATGTTATTATGTGTAACCACGTTTTAGAACACGTTGAGGATGCACACAAAGTAATGAGCGAATTTTACAGAGTTATGAAAAAAGGTGGATGGGGTATTTTTCAAGTTCCTATCGATACTAGTAGAGAAGAAACTTTTGACGACCCTACTATCACAGATCCTAAAGAAAGAGAAAAACACTATTGGCAAGCCGATCACCTTCGTTTATTCGGAAACGATTATGGCAAGAAATTAGCTGCTGTAGGTTTTGAAGTTGTGGAAGATAATTTCATCAACGAACTTTCTAAAGAAGAAGTAGAAAGATTTGCTCTTCCTAAAGGAGAAATAGTTTATTTCTGTAAAAAATCAAACTAACTGTACGTACACTACTTTTTTAGTTTCATAAAATTCGTCGCTATAAAATTCGCTTATATCAAACTCTTTGTAGTGTTGTTTAACTGTCGAAAGCTCTTCTGTCAAATCACCTCCTTTTAAATAAAGTATCCCGTTTGGGAATTCGTTAATAGAGATAGGATCAATTTTATCTTTAACCCAATTTATAAAAGCAGGCATTTTAGTAACTGCCCTACTTACTATAAAGTCGAATTTTTGAGTAACGTTCTCTGCTCTATCGTGAACGGCTTTTACGTTTTTCAGACCTAAAGACTGGGCAACCTCGTTTACAACTTTTATTTTTTTAGCTATACTATCAATTAATAGAAAATCAACATCCGGATATAAAATAGCTAAAGGAATTCCGGGGAAACCTCCACCTGTTCCTACATCCATAATTTTAGTGCCTTTTTGAAAATCTACTATTTTGGCAATAGCCAATGAGTGAAGTACGTGGCGCTCCATTAATAAATCAATGTCTTTTCTTGACACTACATTTATTTGAGCATTCCAAAAAGTATACAATGGCAATAGTTGTTGCAACTGCTGTTGTTGTGTAGCGCTAAGGTTTGGGAAATGAGAATCCAAATTCATTAAAACTGATTTTGTTTACCGTCCAACAAATTAAATAGCTGCTCTCTTGAACGAAAAAGCTGGGCTTTAACGGTTCCTACTGGCATATCTAACTCATCCGCTATTTCTTGGTAAGTATACTCTTTAAAGTATCTTAAACGCACAAGTCGACGGTATTTGGGTTCTAGACTAGCTACAATTTTTCGAACTATTTGTAGCCGTTGTTTTTTAAGTAAAAAGTTTTCTGGATCAAGGCCCGTATCAGCAATATCAAATGGTATCTCTCCACCATCGTCATTTTCTCTCATTTGATCCATAGAAAGAGTAGGCAACTTCTTTTTTCTTAAATAATCGATAGCATTGTTTCTAGCAATGGTAAATAGCCAAGTACTAAAAGCAAAGGTTGGAGTATACAAATGCAATTTGTTAAATGCTTTACCCAATGCTTCAATAGTTAATTCTTTGGCTAATTCCTTATCGTTTATTTTTTCAAGAAGCATAAAAAAGATGGGATCTCTATACTTAGACATCAGTGTAGAATAAGCACGCTGATCTCCTTTATTCAACGCCCTGTCAATTAGCAATAAGTCTTGCTTTGCTTTATCTGTTAGTTCTCTATCTACCATCTTTTCTTTTTTGTAAAAATATTAGCAACTCCGAAAATAACTTGAAATAAGATCATTAGTAAATCTAGCAATAATAAAAAGTAGCCTAGATCTTTTTCTTCCATTTTTTTCATAAACGGAAAATATATCAAATACTGAACTATCGTTTTAAGTACAAATACGGATAGGGTCACATAAAGAAAAGAGTTATCTATCATCAGATAAATAAAAGAAAACCAAAACATTAGTTGAGTCAATGAAAATAAGCCAAGCAATACTTTCAAATCAAAAGAATACTCTGTGCTAGTACTTAAATGTCGAGACTTTTGTCTTATCCAAGAAAAGAAACTCTCTTTAGGAACCGAAATAGTAGCTGCGCTTCTATCGATGCTGATGGTAGTGTTGTGCTCCGTTGCTACTTCTCTAATAAACAAGTCATCGTCTCCCGAAGGAATATGAAGATGACTGGCAAAACCTTTGTTATCAAAAAACAAAGACTTCTTA
>JABAYQ010000023.1 GCA_018608925.1 Cryomorphaceae bacterium
TACTGCACCTGCTCCAACAACGGTAATTTTCATAATAATTAGTTTATTTTTTTAGTATGGGCAAATTTAATAATTCCAAAAGAATTTTTAATGAAATAAAACTTAAAATTATCGTAATAAAGTCATTTTTAAAAGAGCAAAAAAAATCGTATATTTAACCTCCTTTAATTTTAAACAATTTGAACCTGTAAGTTTTATACTCTATCAATTTGTTTTTTCAATTAAAATGAATGTAAATTTGAGAAAATTATATTAAATATATGAAGCATCCTTTAACCTTACTCTTCATTCTTTCTGCATACTATTGTTTTGCCCAAATAGATGCCGGAAGTGACATCACAATTTGTGAGATTGTTCCCGTAGACCTATCTGCAACATACACGCCGAACTCAGTAGGAACAAGCGACTATACCATAGAAACAATCCCTATTAACTGTGACCCTTACGAAGGAACGAACATACCTGCACTAACAGACGATTCTTATTCTGGAGTTGTCGATATAGGTTTCAATTTCTGCTATTATGGAAATGTTTATGATCAATTAATTATTTCGACCAATAATTACCTTTGCTTTGATATAACAGATGCCAATGGCTACTCTCCTTGGAATACAGTTCCAATCCCAAGCGGAGGGACTGTTTCTAATAGTATATTAGGCCCTTGGATGGATTTAAACCCAAACAACGGCGGATCTTTAGAATATCAAGTTCTTGGTGTTGCACCATTCAGAAGACTAGTTGTTTCCTTTGAAAACTTCGGTTACTTTTCTTGTGGAACAATGGTGTTTAACGGTCAAATTAAAATATTCGAAACTACTAACTCAATCGAAATTCATGTTGAAGATATGCCGTCTTGTACCAACTGGAACAATGGGGAGTCTGTACTGGGAATAGTTAATGAAGATGAGTCTCAATTTGTTATGGCTCCAGGTTGGAATAATACTCAACTTACTGGAAACGATGCAGCATTTAGATTTGTTCCTTCAGGAATAACAGGAACAAACGTAGAGTGGTTCGATGACCTAGGTGTCTCTCAAGGTACTGGAGTAGATGTAACGGTTAATCCAACCACAACTACAACCTACACGGTGGTAGCTCAAGAATGTCCGGATAATGTAACATCACAAGTAACAGTAAACGTTTCTTCTGCTATCGCTATCAATCCGGTTATTGACGACAATGTTTGTCCTGGAGAAAACGTAGGAAGTATAGACATCTCACCATCGGGCGGAACAAACCCTTTATCCATTCAATGGAATTCAAGCAATGGATTTTCTTCAAATAACGAAGATATTTTCAACCTTGGAGAAGGCGATTATAATCTTACTATTACAGATGGTATTGGATGTGAAACTTTTGGCGGACCTTACACTATATCTCCTCCTCCACTACCAATAGAAGTTAGTCAGCAGGTAACACCAGTTAGTTGCTTCGGATTTAGCGATGGACAAATAAACATTTCTACTTCAGGTGGAAATGCGCCGTACAATTATGCTTGGTCAGGAGATGGACCTGTTTCTGGCGACGGTACAAATATGGTTTACGACTTATCAACCGGAAATTACTCTGTTAATATAACAGATGACAATGGATGTTTGTTCAACACCTCTTTTTACGTTCCAGAAAACTCTGCATTATCCATTAACACAACAGAATCTAACTACAACGGATTTAACAATAGATGCTATGGAAATGATGACGCATGGGTATCTACAAGTGTAACGGGAGGACTACTTCCTTACAACTATGTATGGACAGATCAAAACAACAATGTTGTCTCTAACAATCCTGACTTATACGATGCTAAAGCAGGAACTTACAGACTTACGGTTACTGACATTGAAAACTGTCCTAACGTTAAAGATTTTGATTTAACTCAGCCAGATTCTATTTCTTTAGATGTATCAAACTATAGCCACAAAAGCTGCACCTACAACAATGACGGAACGCTAGAAATAGCTAGCTGGGGTGGACCTGATTCTCCTCCGTTTTCAGAAAACTATAATAACATAGTATATAAGTGGACTGGGCCGAATTCATTTTACTCCACACAAGAAGATATTTCTAATTTATCAGAAGGAGTTTACTCTGTAATTGCAGAAGACATTAACAATTGTACAAACGAAATTTCTTTTGAAATTACTCAGAACGAAGAAATAGTTTCTGAATACAGAACAATTGATGACACAGTTACTATCAACTATCCAATAATTAATCTTTTCGACAACTCTCAAGGAATGGTAATGGATTGGTCTTGGGAAATAAGTAATGGATACTTTTCTAACTCACAAGATATTTTAAATCTGGATTTAACAACTAACCTTACTGATCTTGGTCAAGTAAAGTATGATGTATCACTTATTGTAACAGATATTTACGGATGTTCTGACACAACAATGGGGATAATTTCAATAAAAGACGAACACACCTTATATGTACCTAACGCATTCACCCCTGACATGGATGGTTGGAATGATGTATTCGAAGTTGACTTTCATGCAATCAATGATCAATCATTTAAATTAGACATTTTCGATCGCTTTGGTGCTGTTATCTTCTCAACTACTGATCCTGAATTCAAATGGGATGGCAAGCATCAAAACACTGGCAACGAACTAATTACTGGGGCTTATACCTATAATATTTCTTATAGTGACTTCGAGGGAAGAAATTATGACTTTACCAATTGCAAGAACTGCATGGGTACGGTTTCAATAATTAGATAGAACATATAAAAGGATAATAATAAAAAAGGCCTTTCCAGAAATGGAAAGGCCTTTTTTATTTAGTAATTGAAAGTTGGGCTATATATCAATTTTAGCATATTTAGCATTCTGCTCAATAAACTCTCTTCTTGGCGGAACCTCATCCCCCATCAGCATTGAAAACACTCTGTCAGCTTCGACAGCGCTATCAATAGTAATTTTTCTTAACGTTCTAACCTCAGGGTTCATAGTTG
>JABAYQ010000170.1:0-1981 GCA_018608925.1 Cryomorphaceae bacterium
GAGACAGGAATTACAAACAACTCGTTTTCATCATCTGCATTAGGTGAGAATGAGTTAGGAGCAAAGATTTGTAAATCACAACCAACTTCTAACAAAAGGGAATCCATTTCATTACAGTTGTTTGGATATGAATAAGTTAACCAATGTTTACCAACACCTGCATAGATTGGATTAAACATTCCAGTGTTATCTAAGCCGTTACCATACCAAAGACCACCTTCATTTAAAGACTCAATCTGGAACGATGGATGAATAGGACAAACTATAGTATCAATATAAGTTAGTATTTGTGGGTCTTTGTAAGGTTTGAAAGCAACTAATGCTTCTCCTAAATTACGCTCAGACCTACAACCATTAATATCTTCAACATACTGAACGGTATATAATGCTGCATCCGTTGCGTACATAGTAAAGATATTAGACTCTAAATTATCATAAACAACATTATAATCTCCATTATTCAATGCTAAGCTATAAGGAATGTTTGCATCTATTTCTATTTCAATTAAGCTACTGTCTCCTAAGCATAAAATATCACCACCTAATATTTTTGAAGATGGCAAAGAGTTTGTATCAATAATAGCCTGGCCCTCAACTGTTCCAATGCAATTAGCATCGGAAACCTCCATCATATCGTAAGAGCCATTAAAAATAGAAATATCGACCATATTAAAATACTGACTCTCTTGAAAAAATTGTTGGTTTTCGCTCTGATACATGAAACTAAACGGAGGCGAACCAGTAAAGACAAAGTCTAATGGAACTCCTGAGTTAGAGCCTGCACAAATAGTACCACCACCAGAAAGTGTTGCTGTTGGCCTATCAACACCAACAACTGTAATCTGATCTTGAGCAGAACAATTGTTATCATCTGTAATGTCTAAAGTATATGTACCTGCAGGTACAGAAATCGAAGCCGAAGACTCACCCGTACTCCAGGAATAAGTAAACGGAGCATTTCCACCAACTGATTGTATACTTAAATCAACCTCATCTCCTAAGCATACTGATAAATCATCTCCAATTTCTAATGAAACGGTGTTAATAACCTCAACATGAAAAGTATCAGATAATATAGCGCAATTTGCATCACTAGTTACCTCAACGATGTAATCTCCTGTTCCAACAGTAATAGATTGAGTAGTAGCACCATTATTCCATGAATAAGTATAATTTCCGGGTTCACTTGGCTCAGCAGTAAAGGTAACTTCTTCTCCACATCCTACCTCAATGTAAGAACTATCTTGACCAGCATTATTAACAATATTTAATTCTGGTGAAGTAAAACTATTTTCTTCTAAAAAAACATAAGAAGACAAACCACCATCAGACCCATCAGCAATTGCTAAACGAATGTGGTATAACTCACCACACTGAACAGTAGCTTCAGCAGTTATAACAGTTGTAAAACCGTCTGCATCAGCAACAGTTTCTAATCCTTGGTTATTAACAAAGAAACCAGGGTTTACGGTAGCATTTACAGATGAAATTGTAACAGGCAACTCAGGGTTTGAGCCAGGTATTACAGCAATATTAACAGATCCGTCAGGAAAACCTGCAGGACTAGAATATGGACCAGTAATTCCAGGTCCAGATAAGAAAAATCCGAAAACATCATTATAGGCAGAGTTGTCGAAAGCAAAATATTCTTGAGAGCCAAAAACATACTTAAATGACAACTGCTCACTAGTTGGAATAAAATCAAATTCTAAAACAGCCACATCGTTTATGCTATTAACAGTAAAAGTCTGACCTATCAATGCAGGCACAGAATTAGCTACATTTAATAAATCTGGATCAGTAACATCAGGCACAACATCTACAAAGTCTCCAAAACCAGCGAAGTCAGGATCTAAAATACTAATATCACCAGTAGACATTACAATACCGCTAGATAAACCTAAATTAGAGTTAGAACCGTCAAAATACCCTATCTGAATAGAATCTCCCATATAAGAATGATTGGAAGCAACTACACCAC
>JABAYQ010000170.1:1991-2939 GCA_018608925.1 Cryomorphaceae bacterium
CCTAATAAAATATCATCAATTAAAAGAATTGGATTATCGTTTGGAGTGTTATTATCAACTGTTAATTGAGCATTTGCTTGATTAAAACAAATAACATTAAACAGAATAAAAAAGGTTAAGAATCTATTCATTATTTTTATAGTACAATGAATCTGCTATTAAGGCACACTCATAAGGTTATACAACAAAAATATAATACTTTTTTTAATAAATCACACTAACTGTACCTATTTTATTATAAAACTTAGCATTCTTAGCGTAAAAATTGGCCATGTAAGTATAATCTCCTAGAGGAACTAGCCTCCCTTTGAACGTTCCATCCCACAAAAGTGTAATGTCATTAGTAGAATATATAAGAGAACCCCATCTATCAAAAATATCTAAACTAAATTCTAAAACATTATTACTTTGAGGCCTGAAAGCATCATTAATACCATCTCCATTTGGAGTAAATACATCAGGAAAAAATATGTTGTAATCACAGCCAACAGTAAACAAAACGGAATCACCTTCATTACAATTTTCAGGATAAGTATAATAAACATACCCTTCTCCTTTAATAGCATTTGCCGGAACAAACAATCCATCTGTAGTAATTCCTTTTCCACTCCAGGTACCACCTTCTAAATCAGAAAATAGCTCAATTGCTGAGTCAACTTGACAAAAAGCCGTTTGAATCGGAGGAATTATGTTTGGCTCATTAAGAGCTTTATAAGTTACATGTGCAGAACCATGGTTTATGTCTGACTTGCAACCATTTTCATCTTCAATATAGGCTGTATATAATGCTGTGTCTTTAATTGATAATCGAAAAGGATTCATAGACACATCTTCGATAACAACATTGTAAAATTGATTAGTTATAGTGATGTCGTAAGGAGGTGTTCTTCCATCGACATTAACTTCTAATATAGCATCCTCTCCAAAACAAATTTATTTATTTCCTGA
>JABAYQ010000064.1 GCA_018608925.1 Cryomorphaceae bacterium
CTCCGCTTGCTCTTGTTGCTTTCCGGTAAACTGTAAGTTGTACCCAGCTGGCAGAGTGTAATTATCTAATAGCTTTTTTATTTGTTCGTTAATGATAGACTCGTTATAGCCTTCTACTACATTAGAATAAATGGTTACTTGTCTTTTAAGGTCTTTTCTATTTACTGAGCCATAAGTGTTGTTATAGCTGTAGTCGGCAACCGCAGAAACAGGTATTTGCATTATTTTTCCGCTTGACTGACTTCTAAAGGTAATGCGCTGATTCATTAGAGACGATACGTTGTACCTATATTTATCGGCCAGCCTCAACACTATTGGGTATTCGTCTTCTCCGTCCTTAAATTTAGACAGTTCTTTACCAAACAAAGCAGTACGAATAGTAGAGCCAACCTGAGAAGTAGAAACACCCATTCTTCTAGTCATATCTCTATCAATATTAACTAATAGCTCGGCTTTGTTAAGCTCTAAATCTACCTTTAGCCCTTCAATACCGGCAATTTTTTCATCGTCTATAATCTTCTGAACATCTTCAGAAATAGAAAGAAGTTGGTCGAAGTCTTCTCCTGAAATCTCCATGTTAATAGGCCTTCCCATTGGAGGTCCGTCTCTGTTTTTATCTACCGTAATATCAACTCCAGGCATCCCTCTAAGATTAGAAGAAAGTTCTTTCATAACATCACCAGTTATGACTCCTTCTCTAAACCTATACTCTAAAAAATTTATAGTTATTCTGGCCTTGTTTGGAGTGTTACCCATGTTTCCGCCCATCTCGTTAGGATCAGCAGTTCCAGAACCAACGTTTGTTAAAACAGAAGACACCGCAATTTGGTAAGGCTGTAAAATGGTAGTTATTTTTTTCTCTACCACCTTTGCAACCGAATCGGTATAGTTAACATCTGTTCCGTTAGGAAGCTCTATAAAGACATTTATATACTTAGGTTCGTTAACAGGAAAAAACTCCACATTTGGCTTCATTAAAACAAAGAAGACAATAGAGAAAATAAGTAATCCGAACGTTCCGAATAAAAGTTTTAATCGCTGTCTTCCGTTCAAAGCACGAGCCAAAATCGAAGAGTATCTTTTTTCTAAACGAACCAACAGAACATCTTGAAACCAATAAGACCAAGGCGTGAAATAAAAGCCGTTTATTAAAGACAACAAGCTGAAAACCAAAGCTAAAGAACCTAAAATCTTATATCCTATTAAATAAAAGAGGATAGAAGCTCCTGCTAAAATAATAGCTGTTATCTGAATTTTCTTTTTCTGCGGTTTTAATCTCTCTTCCTTTTTTATAAAGGTAGCTGCAAAAACAGGGTTGATAACCAAGGCTACAAACAATGAAGAGCCTAAAACTATAATAAGAGTCATAGGGATGTAACCCATGAACTCTCCCATTAAATCGTCCCAAAACAAAAGAGGGAAGAACGCAGCTAAAGTCGTTGCAGTAGATGATATAATAGGAGTAGCAATTTCGCCAACTCCTTTTTTGGCTGCCTCCATTCTGGATAAGCCTTCTTTATTAAAGAGCCTGTCTATGTTTTCAATTACAACAATAGCGTTGTCTACAAGCATTCCTAAAGCTAGAATTAATGCAAAAAGAACAATCATGTTCATTGTTGTTCCCATTCCTCCGAAAACTACAAAACTGATAAACATCGAAAGAGGAATTGCTAGTCCTACAAATAAAGCATTTCGCAATCCTAAGAAAAATAGCAAGGTAAGAACTACCAATATAACACCAAAAATAATACTGTTTTCAAGGTTGCTTAATTGATCTCTGGTTTGTTCCGATTGATCATTTGTTATAGAGATACTTAAATTTTTGGGTATCTGTTTAGATTCTTTTGACTGGGCTAAAAGAGCCATAATCTTATCGGTAGCAACCAATAAGTTTTGACCTGTTTTTTTAACCACGTTTAAAGAAACTACTGGGTTACTATAAAGTCTGGCAAAACTTTCTCTATCCTCGTATCCATTGGTAACCGTTGCGATATCTTTAAGATATACAATGTTTCCTTTTTCGTGCTTAACGATAATGTTACCTATCTCTTTTGCAGATTTAAATTCTGCACTCGTACGAACTGTTCGTCTTAAGTCTCCAATTAAAACATCTCCTGCTGCAATAGATATATTTTCAAAACGTACCGCATCTTCAATGTCTCTAAAACTAACCTTGGTGCTTTCCATTAAATGGAGATCTGCCTCAATAAGAACTTCCTTATCTAATAAACCAGTAATCTCTACTTTAGATATTTCGCCAAAAGTCTCTATTTCATCTTGCAAATACTCAGCATAAACTTTAAGTTCGTCTAAACTAAAATCTCCAGAAAGATTAATATTAAGAATCGGGAATTCGGAAAAGTCGATGTCCATAACCATAGGATCCATGTCAAGATCTGAAGGCAAATCTCCTTTGGCTTTATCTACTCCATCTTTCACATCTTGAAGAGCTGTTTTAAGCTCTACATCGGTATTAAATTCCACTATAATGGAAGAGTTGTCTTGCAGTGAAGAAGACGATAATTTCTTAATCCCTTTAATTGATTTTAGCTCCTTTTCGATTGGCCTAGTAATAAGGTTTTCAATATCAGCAGGAGAATTACCAGGGTATACCGTCTGTACCATAATAGTAGGCATAACTATATCCGGATACAGAGACTTTGGCATAGACTGATAAGAAATCAGACCAAAGATTGTAAGCAAGAAAGTTAAGATAAAAACGGTTGTCTTATTTTTCAAAGACAAATTAGTTAGTTTAAAACTACGATTAGCCATAATTGGTTTTTACTTTATATCAATAGTACTTCCGTTAGACACTTCATTAAATCCATTAATAATTATCTGATCGCCAACTTCAAGGCCAGATAAAACATGGGTAAGTTTATTGTATGATAGTCCAGTTTCAATATATTTTTTCTGTGCGTTTATGCCGCTTACA
>JABAYQ010000097.1:0-2605 GCA_018608925.1 Cryomorphaceae bacterium
ACCCACAGAAGTCCATGCTAAGCCAGTAACTACTCCTGCAATGTCATTATTAAGGTATTTGTCTTTATCGAATATAACAGCACCTAAAATCGATTCTAGATCTTCTATTTTAAGCGTTACGTTGTAAGGTTGTTCCATTGCAATGGACTTAGCAGCATTTCGCACTAATTTAGCTATCATCTTATCCATTCCTCTAACACCAGACTCTCTAGTATAACCTTCTACAACTTTCTCTAAAACAGCATTAGAAATCTTTACATCGCCCTTCTTTAATCCGTGCTCTTTTATTTGCTTAGGCAACAAATGGATTTTAGCAATCTGTACTTTCTCTTCAATAGTGTAACCATTTATCTCAATAACTTCCATCCTGTCTCTTAAGGCAGGTTGAATAGTCGATAGAGAATTGGCTGTAGCAATAAACATTACTTTAGACAAGTCATAACCAATATCTAAATAATTATCGTGGAAAGAATTGTTTTGTTCCGGATCTAAGACCTCTAACAATGCCGAAGACGGATCTCCATGGGAATCTCTATTTACTTTATCAATTTCATCTAAAACAAAAACAGGATTGGAAGTATTTGCCTTTTTAATCGACTTAATAATTCTTCCTGGCATAGCACCAATATAAGTTCTTCTATGTCCTCTAATTTCCGATTCGTCTCTTAAGCCTCCAAAAGAAATTCTTTCGTAACTTCTACCAAGTGCTTCGGCAACCGACTTTCCTAAAGAAGTTTTACCAACTCCAGGAGGGCCATACAAACAAATAATAGGTGCTTTCATATCACCCTTTAATTTTAGTACTGCTAGATGTTCTAAAATTCTTTCTTTTACTTTTTCTAAACCAAAATGGTCTCTATCTAAAATCTTTTTTGCTTTAGTCAAATCAAAAGTATCTTTACTAAAGACACCCCATGGTAAATCAAGACAAAGATCAAGATAAGCTCTTTGAACAGAATAATCAGCCATAGCCGGATTCATTCGTTGCAATTTCTTAATTTCCTTATCAAATCCGTCTTTTACCGTATCGTTCCATTTTTTCGATTTAGCTCTATTTTTCATTTCCTCAATTTCTTGATCCGCCGATCCACCCAATTCTTCTTGGATCGCTTTCAGTTGTTGATTAAGAAAATATTCTCTTTGTTGTTGGTCTAAATCGTGTTTAACCTTATGCTGAATTTCGTTTTTCATTTCCAAACGCTGCAATTCTTTAGTCAACATTTCCAAAGTTAATTGAGAACGTTTTTTAAGATTGAAGGTTTGTAATAGCTCTTGCTTTTTAGTAACCGAAGTATCCATATTAGAGCATACAAAATTCACTAAAAAAGAAGATGACTCTATATTTCTAATAGCTAGTTGTGCTTCTGAAGGAATATTTGGAGACTCCTTTACTATCATTATAGCAATGTCTTTAACCGAATCAACCAATGCTTCAAACTCTTCGTCTTTTGAATCAGGCTTTTCTTCAGCAAGCTCTATTACTTTTGCTTTTAAATAAGGCTCATCTTCTACCAGTTCCTGAACCTCCATTAATTTTCGTCCTTGGATGATAACCGTAATGTTTCCGTCAGGCATACGTAGCATTTTCATTATGTGAGCTACCGTACCTATCTTATTAAGATCATCAATAGAAGGTTCCTCCACATTCAAATCCTTCTGAGAAACAACCCCTAATATTTTATCTTTTTTATAAACTTCTTTTATTAGTTTGATCGATTTATCTCTACCAACAGTAATAGGAATTACAACACCAGGAAACAAAACCGTATTTCTTAATGGTAAAATTGGTAGTACAGAAGGGACTTCTTCTTTGTTTATTTTCTCTTCGTCTTCATTGCTTAACAATGGAATGAAATCAGCATCGTCTTCAAATGCACCTGAAGCCAAAGAATCTAAAAAAGTATTACTCATATATTTATATTAATGCCAAATTGACAGATTTAATTTCAATTATAGTTGTGAGAGTGTTATATGCAAAGAGTGTTCCGTTGCAAACGCTTTCCAGTTTTGACAGGGACTACTGCTTTCGGTACTTATTTGTCAGCGAGAAAACATAGCTTAGAATATCTTTATCTTCAGAGGTTAATTCGATAGCTCTTCTTTCCATAACTTTTTGAGCTACATCGAATACCTTATCTAAAACAAAGGTGGTGTATCCTCCAGATCCTCCCCATGAAAAGGAAGGAATAAAATTCCTTGGAAAACCAGGCCCAAATAAATTAGAAGAAATACCTATTACAGTTCCTGTATTAAACATGGTGTTTATGCCACATTTAGAATGGTCTCCCATTATTAATCCGCAAAACTGAAGACCAGTTTTTTCAAATCTATCTACAGAATAATTCCATAATTTAACTTCTGCGTAGTTGTTCTTAAGGTTTGAGTTGTTAGTGTCTGCTCCTAAATTACACCATTCGCCTATTACAGAATTTCCTAAAAAACCATCGTGACCTTTATTAGAAAATCCTTGAAAAACAGAATTATTTACTTCTCCACCGACCTTACAAAAAGGACCTAAAGTGGTTGCTCCATAAATTTTAGCTCCCATTTTTAAAACCGAATTTTCACACATAGCAAGAGAACCTCTCACCATAGAACCTTCCAT
>JABAYQ010000097.1:2615-2908 GCA_018608925.1 Cryomorphaceae bacterium
CATTATTTCGGCATTCTTACCGATATATATAAAGCCAGATTGAGCATTTAAAATACTACACTCTACCTTGGCGCCTTCTTCAATGAAAATATTTTGGCCACCAATAACCGTATTGGTTTTGCTAATTTCCTGAGTCGTTTTACCTTTGGTAACTAACTGAAAATCAGAATCAATCTCAGTTTTATTTAAAGAGAAAATATTCCAACATCTATTAAGCTGAAAAATATCATTTTGGTATTCTACATCTTTTTCAGGACGATTTTCATTGCTAGACTTATAAGCAATGACAACAC
>JABAYQ010000102.1 GCA_018608925.1 Cryomorphaceae bacterium
GTTCTTATTTCTTCATCGGGAATATTAAATGTGAATAAGGACGGTAATGGTGATTCTATATCATGCCCTAACTCCTTTAGCCACTGTAATCCTGTTAATTTCGGACTCCCTCCAGATGCCACTATGACTTTATCAAATGGATAATTAAACCCATCTATCTTTAAGTTTATCTGATCTTTTAGAGGTTCTATACCTTCAATTTTAGTTTCTCTCTTAATAATAACACCTAATTTATGCGCTTCATCTAAAAAACAATTAATAATCGTAATCGACTTATCTGTAATTGGAAACATTCTGTTATCCGCTTCTTTTTTAAGCTCTACTCCTCTTTCTTTAAACCAAGCAACAGTATGGTTTGAATTGAAAATTCCAAACGCTTTTTTTATTTGCTTTGATCCACGCGGGTAAAAGCGAGCTAATTCACTCGCCTTAAAACAAGCATGTGTTACATTGCACCTTCCTCCTCCTGAAACTCTTACTTTACTTAATAATTTATCTGATTTCTCAAATACAATTACTTCAGCTTTTGGGTGACTTTTCTTAGCAGATAATGCCGCAAAAAAACCCGCTGCACCTCCTCCGATAATTGCAATTTTCATAGCGCAAATATACTATTTTGAATAAGTTGTTTATCGATAATCAAAAGTTGTTTGCTAGCATAATTTGAACCTTTAAGAAGTTTTATCATAAACAAAAAAGCCAATCCAGTTTGGATCGGCTTTTTTGTTTATAATTAAGTGTTTTTTAATCTCTAGTTTGTATTGCCTGAGTAAAGCCATTAAAAGTATATTCTTTTAATGAAGAATCTTTGTACTTATAAACCCAGTAATATACACCTGAAGCTACAGGTCTGTTTTCATAAACCCCATCCCAATTAGGAAGAATATCACTACTTTGGAAAACCTTTAACCCCCATCTATTAAACACTTCGAAATCACTCCAAACAATGTTATTTACATAATCCTTAAAGTTACCGTCTGTAATTCCTATTGGTCTGAATGTCCCGTTACCCTCCTCTGAACCAGGTACGAAAATATTCGGGAATTGAATTACTGTAGGCTCACAAAATTCAGTTAATTCAACAGAATCAACGTGAACACAACCCGTAGCGGTATCTACAAATGTTCCGATAACAGTTGTAGGAGTATACCTTGCAGTAAATAAAGAATCATTTGAATTGTTATTATTGTCATTCCAAGAAATTGTACCTAATACATTTTCAAAAAACTCCATTCTAATGGTATAAGTATCGCTACCCAATGAACAAAATGACGTGTCTGGACCTAAATCTATATTTGGCGTCGGAATCACAACATTAAAGACAGAGTCGTAACCCTTACAGTTGTACTCATCCGTAACATTAATAATATACCAACCATTTAATAATGGTACAATTTCTTGCGTTGTTTCAGTTGTTCCATCAGGTAACAACCATGTATAAGATGCTCCGTCGAATGAACCCGCATTTAAAGGAGTTTCTGATTCTGATCCTTGACAAACTTGATTATCTCCATCATCAAATAACATTTCTAACGAATCCAATGCTGCAATTTTAATGGTGTCATAGGCCATACAATTATTACTATCAGTAACAATTACTGATAACGTATCAGGACCTACTAAGGTATAAATAGGGTCCGTTTGTCCATCACTCCATATGAATGTATAAGGAGCGGACCCAACTAAAGGCTCAGCATTTAAGTTAATCTCCAAACCAACGCAAGCGGAATCATGATCTCCTAGATCTAACGCCGGAAGAGCATTCTCAATTAACGTAGTGCTTACTGAAACTACACATGAATTTGAGTCGGTTACCTCAACAGAGATAGTTCCTGCAGAATATACCCAAATGGAAGAAGTACTATCGCCTGTACTCCATAAATAAGATTCTCCAATATCTCCCAAGTCAATTTCTACACTATCAAATTTACAAAATTCATATTCATTGTCGATCACAACATTTGGCAACTGATGATTATCAATATTTATCGTATCACTGCTCTCACATCCATTTGCCGTAGATACTATTACGATGTATTCACCAGAATCTGCTTCTAATGTTTGTGCGTTTTCATCTGGAATGATAACACCATCTAAATACCATGCGTAAGAAACATCCGAACTAGAAGCAGCATCTAAAATCTTAGTTACATTATCACATATTATGGTATCAGGTCCTAAAGAAACCGTTGGAAGATTCTCCTCAGAAATTTGGACAGAATCAGTAAATTCACACCCATCATTATCCACTATTGTAACTGTATAAGTGGCTTCTTCAGAACCCACTTTAATTGTTGCGTCAGATTCATTACCGGGAAGCCAAGTATACGAAAATGCATCCGGATGCTCAGCATTAATGGTAATAGAGTCTTGCTCACAAACTACTACCGAACCTCCAAGTTCAACAGATGGTAAACTGTTGGCAGAAACTTGGATACTACTCGAATCTAAACAACCGTTAGCATCCGTAACCACAACGGATATAGGGCCAGGAGAACTCACATAAATAACATGTAAAGATTCTCCAGTTGACCATTCATAATCACTATAGCCAGCACCAGCGTTCAGTGATAAAGAATCGCCTGAACAAAAGAATGTACTCGGACCTAAATCTATTTCAGGTGCAGCATTAATAGTAACACTTACAGAATCGGAATCGGAACATCCGTTTTCATTTGAAAAAACATATTTCACATTATATGTACCTTCACCTAATACTGAGGGGTTAAATTGATTGGACGATAAAATACTGTTTACATACCATTGACCTCCTTCGGGTGTAGCATTTAAAATCTCTAATTCATGATTATCACAACTAGAGAAAATGGGTTCAATCACTACATTTGGAGCATCCCTTACAGATATTGTAATAGAATCAGAGTCGGAACATGCCCCGTTAGAAAC
>JABAYQ010000085.1 GCA_018608925.1 Cryomorphaceae bacterium
TGCATAACCTTCTCAATTGTTTAGTCGTCATTTTCCCATAAGGAATTTTAATTCGAATCATTTGCACTCCAGCTTGACGTTGGCCGTAAACACCTCTAGCTAAACGTAAACTTCTAAATTTCTCCTCATCCAGGCTTCCACCCTTGAAATCTGCAATTTTTTGTCCTAATTCTAAGATGTCCTGTGCAATTACTGGATTATCTAAATTTTCTAATTCTGATCTGAAACTTTCCATTCTAATAAGTAGAGTTAATTCTTTATAAATTCAAGCTTGTAGTGTAAAAAGCTTTGACCATTAACTATGACAAAGACTACATAACTAACTAAGGCCAAACAAAATATTACCGTTGTGGTTAAATGATAGTTAATCAAAAATAGTGATTTTTTATGGTGAATGAAAGAAAGTAGCACAGTCTATTACTGTATAATAAAGTAACATACACTATTTTCTAAAAAACGTCTTCATCATTTTTGGCAAGATGTTCCCTGTATGCATTAAAAATCTTAGACTTCGACAAGAAGCCATAGTATCTTCCATCTTTTAACACGGGTAAATTCCAAGCTTGTGTTTTATCAAAATGCTCCATAACAGAATCTAAACTGTCTTCATGATCAACAATTGCAGGTGGTGCATGCATAATATGACTTAATGGAATAGTATATTTATCAGGATTGAAAATTAAATGTCTAACATCATCTAATAAAATAACACCATCCAATTCGCCTGTTTCACTTAAAACCGGAAATATATTTCTTTTTGATTTAGAAATAGCTTCAACAAGGTCTTTAATAGAACCCGAAGAATAAACACTCTCAAGATCCTTTTCTATCACTTTTTTAGCACCGATATCACGAAGAATAGAATGATCTTTGTCGTGCGCAACTAAATCACCATTTCTTGCTAGTCGAGTAGTAAAATAGGAATACTTATTATATCTATGTGAAGTCCCATAAGAAGTCCCAACCACAATCATTAGCGGAATATACAAAGCATATCCACCCGTAATTTCAGCAATTAAAAATATTGCAGTTAAAGGAGCATGCATCATTCCTGCTGCCATTCCGCTCATTCCAACTAACGTGAAGTTTTTTTCAGGTAAATGCATCCCTAAATTATTTAAACTTCTCGCGACTATAAAACCAAGAGTACCTCCTGTAAATAAGGAAGGCGCAAATACTCCTCCGTTACCACCGGCTAATTTTGTAAATGAATAAGCAAAAACTTTTATAAGTACAGATCCTATTAAAAATATTATAAGTAGCCAAGACTCGCCAGTTATCTCTCCTACATTTGGAATATGGGTATAAATAGAAGAGTTAAATAAAGAAACTTCATTCCCCTTCAAAATTTGTCTTAATGTGTAGTAACCTTCACCATAAAGAGTCGGGAATAAAAACATGCTTAAAGCCAATAGAGAACCAGCTATGAAAAATTTACGCCATGGTTTACCTTTATACTTAATAAAGCGATCTTCCATTTTGTTTACCATCGTGATATAATACCAGGAGGTTATTCCTGTTATTAATCCCAATAAAATATAAAAAGGAACATCACTAATCATGAATTTCTCAAGAGAAACTTCACCAAACAATTTCTTCTGATCACTTACTAACCAAGAAACAATAAAAGCCGTTGCCGATGAAAACATCAATGGAATTAAAAAGGTAATCTTTAAGTCCACTAAAATAATTTCTAACACAAAGATAACTCCTGAAATCGGACTGTTAAATAATGCACTTACAGCTGCTGCTGCTCCACATCCTAACAATAAAACTTTTCTTTTGTGGCTTAAATGGAATAATTGACTAATATTAGAACCAATTGCAGAACCGGTTACAACCGAAGGTCCTTCTAATCCTGCGGATCCTCCCAAACCAACAGTTAAAGAACTTGCTATTAAATGTCCATACATATGGACAGATTTTATAAATGCTTTTCTTTTTCCAATTGAATACAAAACAAAAGGAACACTTTGAGTCAATCGTTTTTGTGCTACAAAATATTGTATATAAAAGATTACAATGGCAATACCGAAAAGAGGAAATAAAAAATACACATAATTAAGGTATTCCATTAAAATACCCTCACGTACTTCTTCTTCGATAACAGTAACAAGAAATTTCAATAAACTTCCAACTAGTCCCATAACGGCACCAATAAGAATACTCAAAATACCAATAAAACGCTTATCGCTTAAGTGCTTCACACGCCATTTCAGAAATTCTGATAAGATAATTTTAAAATCCATAATACAATTAGGAAGAAAACTGGTGTGTAAAGATAATCTTATTCTCCTTTGAATTATTTATTCATTCAAGGACAAAAAAGTATGGACAAAAAAAAGCCTCTAAGAAAACTTAGAGGCTTATAAAAGAGGCAACGACTTACTCTCCCGGAAATACCAGTACCATCAGCGCAATAGGGCTTAACTTCTCTGTTCGAAATGGGAAGAGGTGGACCCCTATGCAATAGTCACCAAAAATCTTTAATTCGTTTGTGCGAATTATAAATATTTTAAAAAAATAACATATCGAAAAAAGAAGGAGTGAGTAAAAATTTATGTCGACCGATAAAAAAGCCTATCAGGTAATTAGTAATGCTCGACTTTGGTATTACTACCTGTACATCTGCATCCTATCAACGTTGTAGTCTACAACGACCTTCAAGGGAATTCTCATCTTGTGGTGAGTTTCGCGCTTAGATGCTTTCAGCGCTTATCTCGACCGCACGTAGCTACTCAGCAATGCACCTAGCGGCACAACTGATACACTAGAGGTACGTCCAACTCGGTCCTCTCGTACTAGAGTCAGGTCCACTCAAAATTCCAACGCCCACTACAGATAGAGACCGAACTGTCTCACGACGTTCTGAACCCAGCTC
>JABAYQ010000059.1 GCA_018608925.1 Cryomorphaceae bacterium
AAGTAGGTTTATCTTCAATAGCCCACTCTATTTCTACAAACAAATTATTTATTTCATCAAAAATTGGATGATTTCTTTCGAATAAATCTTTTGAAATATTATAATGAAAATCTTTTAGTTCTTGAATGCTAGCACCGCCATTAAAAAAATAGTTTTCGGTTACTTTTTCTAGCATATTCGTAGTCTTTCCCATTGCAGAAACAACTACCACAAGATTGCTATGATTCTTTACGATTTTAGCTAAATTCCTTACTCCATCTGCATCTTTTACCGACGCTCCTCCAAACTTATAAACCTTCATTATTTTGTGATTTTTTGTAACTGATCCAAAGTTAATTTTCCATTGAGCCAATCATCTTCAATTATTGAATCGTATTTTTTATAAAAATTAATAGCCGGCTCGTTCCAATCTAACACTTGCCAAAACATTCCTTTTGCATTCATTTCTAAAGCAACTTTTGTTGTCGCTTCAAACAACATTGCTCCTACACCATTGCCTCTCCATTTTTCTTGTACTACAAAATCTTCCAGAAACAAAAACTTCCCTTTCCATGTGGAATATCTTATGAAATAGAATGAAATTCCAACTATTTTATTCTGATGTTCGGCAACAATAAACCAATAAAAAGGGTGGTCTCCAAAGCCGTCTTGCTCCAAATCTTGTAACGTAATAGTAACTTGATCCAATGCTTTTTCGTAAAGAGCCAATTCTTTTATTAAATCTAAAACTTGATTTAAATCTTCCTTTTTACCTTTTCTAATAATTACCTCATTCATAAAAGCAAAGATAATTTTTTTTGAAGCTCAAAATTTACCTAAATATTCGATATTTGCATAAATTTCTAATTCATGTCAAAAATAGCTACGCTTACTGAGTTTATTACAGACCAGCAAATTCTAAATCCACAAGCAACTGGAGATCTTACTCGTATTTTATACGATATATCTGTTGCTTCAAAAGTGGTAAATAAAGAAATT
This sequence comes from Cryomorphaceae bacterium, assembly GCA_018608925.1. GTDB lineage: Bacteria > Bacteroidota > Bacteroidia > Flavobacteriales > UBA7312 > JABAYQ01. Next base: position 979 of record JABAYQ010000059.1, read on the forward strand.
AATAAGGCAGGTTTAAATGACATGACAGGAGATGTTGGTCAAGAAAACATACAAGGGGAGTCGGTAAAGAAATTAGACTTATATGCCAACAATGTATTCATAGACGCTCTTGAAGGCGGCGGCCAATGCGCAGCCATAGCTTCTGAAGAAAATGAAGAAATAATCATTTTAGACGGATTAAATTCTTCAAAAGGAAAGTATCTTTTGTGTATGGACCCTCTTGATGGCTCCTCCAACATTGATGTAAATATTTCTGTGGGAACTATATTTTCTGTTTTAAAAAGGAAAGACCCTAATAAAGACGTTTCAGAAGACGAATTTTTTGTTGCCGGAAACCAACAAGTAGCTGCGGGATACGTTATTTACGGATCATCTACTATGTTAGTTTATACTACTGGAAATGGCGTAAATGGCTTTACTCTTGACCCATCGATTGGAGAGTTTTATCTTTCTCATCCCAACATGAAAACTCCTGCAAAAGGAGAAATTTTTTCTATAAATGAAGCTAACGAAAAAATCATGCCGCTTGGAGTTCAGAAGTATGCCAAATTTTGCCACGAGCTAGACCAAGATGGTAAAAGAACACATACTGCAAGGTTCATGGGATCTTTAGTTGCCGACTTTCATCGTAATTTATTAAAAGGTGGAATCTACATTTACCCTAACACTAACGCAGCACCTACAGGAAGATTAAGACTGATGTATGAATGCTCTCCATTAGCATGGATTATCGAAGAAGCTGGAGGAAAAGCTAGCGATGGAAAAATAAGAATATTAGATATCGTGCCTACTAACATTCACCAAAGAGCCCCATTATTTATTGGCTCAATGGAAATGATGGAAAAGGCAGAAAAATTTATGACTGAATCGTGATATCATCTCCTTTAATTGACCTTTATAAAAATCATTCTTGCATAGAACGATTATCTAAAGCTATCTCTTCAGAAAAGAATAGCAAGTTTAGAATGAAGGGTCTAATTGGAGCCCAAGATGTAATAATTGCTGCACAAGCGGTAAAGGAAATTAAAAAGTCTCACCTTTTTATTTTAAATGATAAAGAGGAAGCTGCATACTTCATTAATGATCTAGAATTAATTTTAAAAAACGAAATACTTTTTTATCCTAGCTCTTACCGAAGACCTTATCAAATAGAAGAAACTGACAACGCAAACATCTTATTAAGAATAGAAACTTTAAATAAGATAAATCGTCAGAAACAATCAATTATCATTAGTTATCCCGAAGCTATTTTTGAGAAAGTAATTAATCAAAAACAGCTGAGAAATAACTCCTTAGATATTCAAAAGGGAGACCAACTATCTATCCGTTTTGTCAATGAATGCCTTCAAGAATATAAATTCGAAAAAGTTGAATTTGTTGTCGAACCTGGCCAATATTCTGTTAGAGGAGGAATAATTGATGTCTTCTCATTTTCAAATGAAAACCCATACAGAATTGAGTTTTTTGATGAAGAAATTGAAAGCATTCGAACCTTTGATATAAACTCACAAAGATCAAAAGAGCAGCTAACAAAAGCTAGTATTGTACCTAATGTTCAGATACAATTCATTAATGATGATCAGCAAAGTATTTTTGAATTTCTAAAAAAAGATACTATCGTATGGATAAAAGATAGTCTAGAAACAAAAGACAAACTAAATGACTTTTACGAAAAGGCAATAAACGAATTTAAAAAACTAGAAGATAGACCTCTCAAACATATCGAACCAGATCAATTATTTTTGAAAGGGGAAGATTTGATAGTCCAGCTACAAAACAAAACAGTTATAGAGTTTGGTGATAGATATTTTTTTGAAGCTGACAATAATTATGAGTTTAAATCAACCCATCAACCAGTTTTTAATAAACAGTTCAACTTACTAATTGAAGACCTAAAAAAG
>JABAYQ010000110.1 GCA_018608925.1 Cryomorphaceae bacterium
GTAAAACCAATAGGGACAAGAATCTTTTTAGTAGTAGTCATTATTTTAAGATTTATTTTAAAGGTATACAAATTTAAAAAACAAATATAGAATTGATTAAAAATAGTGAACTTGTTTTAAACGAAGATAAAAGTATTTATCATTTAAAACTAAAACCAGAAGAAATTGCAGAATTAATATTTGTTGTAGGAGATCAGAATCGAGTTGAGCAGGTGTCCAAACATTTTGATTCTATCGAATTAAAAGTAAGCAACAGAGAGTTCAATACCCATACCGGATACATTGGCAATAAGAGAGTAAGCGTTACATCTACAGGAATAGGAACAGATAATATTGATATTGTTCTTAACGAATTAGACGCTTTAGCAAATGTTGATTTGGAAAGCAGGGAAATTAAAAAAACCCACAAAAAATTAAATATTATAAGAATAGGAACAAGTGGAGCTATTCAAAAAGATATTGAAATTGACTCCATTATAGCTTCATCTCACGGCTTAGGCCTCGACAATCTGATGCATTTCTATTCAGAAAATAACCTTAACAACCAGATAAATCAACATTTACTAGATTATTTAGATTGGCCAAAAGAGCTATCTAATCCTTATATTTATGAAGCAAGCGAACAATTGTTAAGTAAATTCGTTAATTTAAGAAAAGGAATTACGGTAACTGCTCCTGGTTTTTACGCACCTCAAGGAAGGATGATAAGAGCACCATTTTCAATAAACAATTTACAGCAACAGCTTGAGAACTACAGATACAACAATCTAGCAGTATGTAATTTTGAAATGGAAACTTCTGCCCTATATGGTCTAGGGAAAATATTGGGTCACAATTGTCTAACTGTTTGTTGTGTATTAGCAAATAGACAAACGAAAGAGTACAGCAAGAACCCTCAAAAAACAATTGAAAACACAATAAAAACAGTATTAGAATATACTACATGAGTACAACACAAATAGAAGCATTAATATCATTATTAGAAGATCCAGACAAAGAGATTTTTCATCAGGTAAAAGAAAAACTTATTGAGTTGGGCTCACTTTCATTACCAATGCTAGAAATGGCTTGGGAATCAAATTTCGACAGTTTAATTCAAGAAAGAGCAGAAGTTATAATAGGAGAAATTCAGTTTAACAGCTCTAAAAATAAAATTAAGGAATGGATAAAATCTGACAACAAAGATTTGCTTGATGCTTGGATTATTTTATCGAAATACCAATACCCAGATCTAGAAATTTCAATTGTGAACGAACAGATAGATCAATTAGTGAATCAAATAAAAAGTGAGTTTAAAGAAAATGACAAAGCCATTGAAAAAGTCATGAAAATGAATAAAGTTCTCTTTAAGTACGAAAAGTTTAAGGGGAATTTTAGAAACTATCATTCTCCAGAAAACTCTTTTATTAATGATGTTTTAAAAATTAAAAAAGGGAATCCCCTATCCTTAAGTTTATTATATCTAATTCTTTCTGAAAAACTGAATCTACCCATAAAGGGAGTCAATTTACCCAAACACTTTATTGTGGCATATATTAGTGATGAAATAACAGATATTGATCCTGTCCAATTTTACGTAAATCCGTTTAGCTTAGGGGCTATAATCACAAGAAAAGATGTAGAGGTATTTTTAACTAAAGAAAATATAAAGCACCATTCCTATTATTTCACGACTTGTGGTAATAAAGAAATTATTAAACGAATAGTAAATAATTTATTATATTCTTTTTCAAGACAGGGTAAAAAAGAAAAAACCGAAGAAATGTTAGAATTCCTTCGGTTATTCGATAAAAATTAATTTCTTATTTAGCAAAGTTTATCGCTCTTGTCTCTCTGATAACAGTTACTTTAACTTGGCCAGGGTAAGTCATTTCAGACTCTATTTTTCTAGAAATATCGAATGACATTTTTTCGGCATCAGAATCAGAAACTTTTTCACTTTCTACAATAACTCTTAACTCCCTTCCGGCCTGAATAGCATAGGAGTTTATAACTCCAGGATAATCAAGAGCAGTGTTTTCTAACTCTTTAATTCTTTTAATGTACGATTCGACAATTTCTCTTCTAGCTCCAGGACGAGCGCCAGAAATAGCGTCACAAACCTGAATAACAGGAGAAATCATTGATGTCATTTCAATTTCATCGTGGTGAGCTCCTATTGCATTACATACATCTGGTTTTTCTCCAAACTTCTGTGCTAATTTCATTCCTAAAATTGCGTGAGGAATTTCTGGCTCATCATCTGGCACTTTACCAATATCGTGTAATAGTCCTGCTCTTTTAGCTGCTTTGGCATTAAGACCTAACTCGGAAGCCATAGTAGCACACATATTAGCAACTTCTCTAGAGTGTTGCAATAAGTTTTGGCCATATGAAGAACGATATTTCATTCTACCAATCATACGTATTAACTCAGGATGCAATCCGTGAATACCTAGATCAATAGAAGTTCTTTTACCAATTTCTATTATTTCTTCTTCAATATGTTTTTTAGTTTTAGATACTACTTCTTCAATTCTAGCAGGGTGAATTCTTCCATCAGTAACAAGCTTATGAAGAGCTAATCTAGCAACCTCTCTTCTTACCGGATCAAAGCAAGATAATAGAATAGCATCAGGAGTATCATCTACAATAATTTCAACTCCAGTAGCAGCTTCTAAAGATCTAATGTTCCTACCTTCTCTACCAATAACTCTTCCTTTAACATCGTCGCTTTCAATATTAAATACAGAAACAGAATTTTCAATAGCATGTTCGGTTGCTACTCTCTGTATGGTTTGAATAATGATTTTTTTAGCTTCTTTGTTTGCAGTAAGTTTAGCTTCCTCTGTTATTTCTTGAATATGAGACAATGCTCTTGTTTTAGCTT
>JABAYQ010000077.1 GCA_018608925.1 Cryomorphaceae bacterium
GGAGCAAGAAGATCGACGACCTTGATACCTGTTTAAATAAAATTAAAAGATTAAATCTTATCAACTCTGTTTCAGGAACTAAATCTGCAAATTTGATTGGCACTAAATCAGATTCAGGTCAAGAAAATCTTGCCATTTTTAGTTCTGTAATTCATTTAGGATCAAATCCTGCACTTTTGGGTTTTGTACTTAGACCAGACAAAGATGTAAGACGACATACGTATGATAATATTATTACTAGCGAATCTTACACTATTAATAGCATTCATGCTTCATTTATAGATAAGGCACATTACACATCAGCAAAATTTTCTGTGGATGAGTCCGAATTTGAAAAATGTAAACTAGAGGCTCAATATTTAAATGAGTTTAACGCTCCTTTCGTTAAAGCAAGCAAGTTGAAGATGGCTCTCAAATTGCAAGAAGTTGTAGATATTAAAATTAATTCCTGCAAGTTAATAATTGGTTCTATAGAGCATTTGCACGTAGATCAAGAGGCTATTGAAGAGAATGGACAAGTTAACTTGCAAAAACTTGATACCGTTGCCATAGGAGGTCTTAATAGCTATTATGCTTTAAGCCAGATAGGCCACTTCCCGTACGCAAGAACATCCGAATTACCAGATTTCGATTAATCGATTTTCTTAGTAGACATATTTAATCCTTATGTTTGTCTGTGTTAATACGGTTTACATAAATGCAAAAAGTAATTTTAAATTCTAATGCTGAAATAGTTGAAAAGATAGACTCTCTTTCTAATCAACCAGATCTTCCTATTACGCAATGGAAAGAATTGCTCCAGATTTCTAGCAATAGGAGAGACCAAGTGTTTTTTCTAGCATTTATTGATAATAATCACTGTTTTTGTGGAGCTATATTTTCTGAGAAAAAAAGAAGAATTGCAGGTCTTAATTATTCTTGCTTATTTTTATATGGCTATGATTTCTTCGATTTTAATTCTTTACATGTCGATGATAAGTATGCAATAAATTATACTTCATTTCTACAAAATTTTGCTCAATCTAAAGGGTTCAATTTCCTAACTCTTGAAAATTTATATCAAAATAACCGTTTGCAATCTTCCTTTACATTAGAGGAAGAAATAGCGTTATTAGATAATTCAATAGATGGCTTTTCTTATATCTATTCAAAAAAAGGAGTAAAGAGAGATAGGAATACCCTTGTCAAAAAATTTAACTACCAAGTAAAACATTTTCGAGGTCAAGAAATAAACGAAGATTTAATAAATCAGTTAGCGAACTTACATAAAGAGCGTTGGGCTTTTGATAACGTTAAAAGCAGTTTTTTTGAAGAAAACAGAAAAGTATTTTATAATAGCAATACTTCCAATAAACTTTTAACTATTATTTATGCGGACGACGATATTCTAGCAATGCATTATGGGATGATTGTCGATAAAAAATTAATCTTTCATACTCCGGTTATAAACATTAAATATTACCAATATTCTCCTATGGCAATGCTCTTATTTGAGTCCGCCATTTTTTGTGAAGACAATCATTTAAATGAGTTTAATTTAGGTCTTGGAGATGAAAGTTATAAAAATCGATTTACTAATTCTTTCACTTTATCTTACACTTATCATTATCCTTTAGGAACGTTCAATAAATTGCGATTTTATTTTCTTTTTATACTAAGTCAGAATAAATCAAAACTAGATTTTTTATTCCTCTTTTTGAAAAAGGTTTATCGTTCTAGTATTTCTTTAACAAACAAGCTCTGTTTTTATAACGCTCTAACATTACAAGATTCAGGAGTTGTGCTTTCATCCTCTATAAAGTTTAGCGTTTGCTCTAGCTTCCCTCAATTAGTTGAAGCGTTTAGAGATTCTGGTAGTCTTATAGAAAGATACCATTACAACCGAATAATGAACAAGGAGGAATTGTATTTTTTGTCAGAAGATAAAAAAATTATTTGCTACGGATGGTCCACTAAAAAACCTCTATTTGTTTCTGAAAAAAATAAAACACTAGACATAAAAGATGGCGTCATTCTTTATGACTTCTTTACTTATGAAGAGTTCCGAAACAATGGCTTCTATCAAAAGTTATTAAAGAAAATTTTAACTCACCTTGAGCCTAACTCAATAGCTTATATTTATGCTCTTAAATCTAATATTGCTTCTAATAAAGCAATATTGAAAACGGGTTTTCAAGCAATCAATTCTTCAAAAATATTCTGATGGTACACTTTGTTTTATTTGTATTACACTATTTAGGATTTAACAGATTGTTTTATGCGATCACTAGTAAAAGACAAAAAATAATCACTTATCATAATGTTATAGATGATATATATTTCGATGATGCTTTGCATCTTGGAGTGTGTCATAGCCAAAGTGTATTTAGTTTTCAGCTAAAGGAAATTGCTAAAGCAAAGCTTAATTTTAGCACTGAAATAAATCAAGAAAAATCGGTCATGATTACGTTTGATGATGGCTACAAGAATAAATTCGAAAGCGCCAGGCCTATTTTAAATGAGCGAAACATTAAGGCAGTATTTTTTATAACATCTGATTTGATTGATTCCAAAGTACCTTTATGGATAGATAAAATCTTATTTTGGTTTTCGTACGTGCCTGATGGCACATATACTATAGACGGAATTCATTTTGCCATTTCTCAGAGCAGTCGTCAATCTAATTATATCCTATTTTACAATCATATTCTCAATAATTATGGGAGCTTAGATAGCCTATTAATCGAACTTGATAAAGTGTATTCTTTTTGTGCCATTTCAATAAATGACACCTATTATAAATTACGATTTGAAGGCTTGACTAGTTTGCAAATTAACGATCTAAAAGCGGATGGTCATTTGGTTGCATGCCATACTAAGAG
>JABAYQ010000030.1 GCA_018608925.1 Cryomorphaceae bacterium
ATATAGAATAGGAAGAAAAAGTAATAATGCAGTTTTTTCTAGGGTCCAGGAAGCGTTGGAATGAAAGTCCCCCCACAATAAACCAACAATATATAAAAGAAATAAAGCTATTACAGACAGCATCCAATTACTAGAAAAGATGGTTTGTAATTTGTTTTTTACGTTTCCTTCAATCAACCAAACTATTGAAATAGTAAAGATTAGCAAATCGGTAACGAATATAGAAATGGGCATAAAGAAGGCTAACAAAATAAGAAGAAAGCCTTGTACTTTATGAAGCGTAATTTTCATTATTTAATAGTGTCACCTTTAAGGATACTAGAATATTCTAAAGGATCGCTTAAAATTTCTACTGCCCTTTTAACCTCCTCATCGTACTTTATTGATGATTCTGCACTTCCTCTTTGGTAGTAATATTTAGTAACTATTTCAGACTCTAAAAGCTCGCTAATTTCATCTTGAAAACGAACGATATCGTTGTTTTTAGACTCATTCATTTGTTGCTCTAAAATCTCAATTTGATCTTTCAATTCTTCAAAATATTTTTCATCTTCAGCTTCCTCAATTAAATCTTCAATAGCCATTTCTGTTGTAGTTTGATATTCGTAGTCTTTATCCATTAAAAACTGCTTAAAGTCTTCATACAATGTGGAATCAACCTGGAAATCATTAACAGAAGCGATCGAGTCATTTTCTCTATAAAATTGATTGCTAAAATCGAAAATTAAGTTTTTAGAAATCATACTTCTAAAGATGTTGCTAAACGTTTTACGCTCTAACGATAAGTCTGGGGTAACGCCTCCTCCATCATAAACGGTTCTACCACTTCTAGTGTAGAATGGAGTTCTTAAGCTGTCTGGGGTCTTCCCTACGCTTCCGTCTTCGTTGCGATTAGAATAATCTAAAGCTTGAATGCATCTTCCACTAGGAATATAGTATTTAGCTGTAGTTACTTTTAATTGGGCATTGTAGCTTAATTTTCTTGTTTGTTGTACCAATCCTTTTCCGAAGCTACGCTGACCTAATATTATACCTCTATCAAAATCTTGAATTACGCCAGAAACAATTTCGGATGCTGATGCAGAACGGCTATTAATCAAAACAATTAAAGGAATTTCCTTGTCTACTGGTTCATTTCTTGATTTATAGGTTTTGTCCCATTCGTCAATTTTACCTTTAGTTTTTACAATTACCTCTCCTTTGTCTACAAATATATTTGCCGTATTAATTGCTTCATTTAAGAGGCCTCCTGGGTTACTTCTTAGATCTAAAATAAGTCCTTTAACTTCATTATCAGACTTCAACTCATCATAAGCCTTAATCACATCTTTACTTACATTTCTAGTAAAAGAACGCATTCTAATATATGCAACTCCATTCCCTACCATAGCAGAATAAGGTATGCTACTTACCTTTATTTCTTCTCTAGTTAAGAGTACTTCAAATGGCTTCTTTACACCTACTCTTTCAATTAGGACAGTTACGTCAGTATCAGCCTGACCCTTAAGCATTTTGCTAATGTCTGAAGTAGACTTATCTTTTGCTGACTCCCCTTCAATTTCTAGAATTTTGTCGCCTGCTTTCAACCCTGCCTTATCAGCAGGTGAATTTTGATATGGTTCTCTAATAAATACATAGTTATCTCTAGACATAATAACAGCACCAATACCACCATACTGGCCAGTTGTCATGAATTCAAAATCTTCTTTTTCCGATTCTGGGATGTAAGTGGTGTAAGGATCTAGAGATTTTAACATGGCGTCCATAGCAGTTTTCATGAGATCTCCCGGATCAGTTTCATCGACATAATAAATATTAAGTTCTTTGTACAGAGAAGTGAAAATATCAAGATTTTTAGAAATTTCGAAGAAGCTATCTGCAAACCCGAATGACATAAACGCACCAATTGCAATAGACGCAATTATTAAATACTTTTTGAATTTTTTAATCATTTTTATGGTATTGGGTCATGTCCTTGTCCTCCTAAAGGATGGCAAGAACTAATTCTTTTTATAGTTAACCAACCGCCTTTAAATGGTCCATGCTTTTGAATTGCTTGTAAACCATAATCAGAACAATTGGGTGTGTATCTACATCGTGGTGCTAAAAGTGGCGAAATAGCTCCTTTGTAAAACAATATTATCATTCGAAAAATAAAAGAAATGATTTTAATCATACTTTTGAGATAAACGTTGTAAAGTTAAACATATTTTATCATGAATCTCTTTATAATCGAGCACCTTATTTTCGGAATAGAGAATAGTCAAATTAATAGATAGTTTTTTTTGAATAAGTTGATCAACAAGTGGTTGTTTATGCAAACGGAAGGACTCTCTAATCAATCGTTTAATTCTATTGCGATCACAAGCTTTTGGAATTCTTCTTTTGGGAACACTAATCAATGTTTGGAGTGGTAATTGTTGGCCAGTAACTTCGGTCCAAAGTAATTTTATTGGACGATCAGAAATCTTTTCACCTTCGGAAAAAATCAAGTCAATACTATCTTTTTGACAAAGTTTTTCGTTTTTTAAAAATGAATTAGAACTCATGAAACGAAGATTAAGATAATGATTTAACTTATCGCTTATTGACCTTCTTAACGTAGTGGTCAATTGCCATAGTCATTGATGGAGATTCCGGACTTGGAGCTTTAATGTCAAGCCTTAAGCCTGCATCCTCAACTGCTTTAGAAGTTGTAAGTCCGAATGCAGCAATAAGAGTTTTGTTTTGTTTAAAGTCTGGAAAGTTTTGGTAAAGTGATTTGATACCTGAAGGGCTATAGAACACTAAAATATCATAGAAAACATCTTCTAGATTTGATAAATCACTACAAACAGTTCTATAC
>JABAYQ010000042.1 GCA_018608925.1 Cryomorphaceae bacterium
GACTAAGGTCTATAGGAAAACCATAGGTATCGTATAGTTCGAATGCAACTTTTCCAGAGATTACATTTGAAGAATCTAATTTTAAATTTTCAATTTTCTGAATCCCTTTATCCAATGTTTTTAAAAAAGAAATTTCTTCTTCTCTAATCACTTTCTCTATTAACGAATACTGGCTTTTAAGCTCTGGGAATTGAGCTCCCATATCAGAAACTAATTGATCTACTAAATCACAAATAAAAGGTTCTTTTAAATTTAGAAAAGTAAAGCCATACCTTACAGCTCTTCTTAAAATTCTTCGTATTACATAACCAGCGCCAGTATTTGATGGAAGCTGACCGTCAGCAATAGAAAAGGATATAGCTCTTAAATGATCGGCAATAACTCGCATGGCAATATCAGACTTCTCTTCTTTTCCATAGCTGAAAGATGATAAGGCCTCTATTTTAGCAATAATAGGCTGGAAAATATCGGTGTCGTAATTAGACGTTACTCCTTGAAGCACCATGCAAAGTCTTTCAAAACCCATTCCGGTATCTACGTGTTGAGCAGGTAAATCTTCAAGAGAACCATTGGCTTTTCTGTTATATTGCATAAATACAAGATTCCAAACCTCGATAAGCTGAGGATGGTCATTATTTACCAATGATTTTCCGTCTACTTTTTTACGTTCCTCATCCGATCTAATGTCAATATGGATTTCAGAACAAGGACCACAAGGACCTATATCTCCCATTTCCCAGAAATTATCTTTTTTGTTTCCATTAATAATTCTGTTGGGATCAATTAAGTCTTCCCAAATAGCAGCCGTTTCGTTATCTCTACTAAGATTATCTTCTTTACTTCCTTCAAAAACAGAAACGTAAATTTTATCCTTATCGATTTTATAAACCTCAGTAAGTAATTGCCAAGCCCATCGAATTGCATCTTCTTTAAAGAAATCGCCAAAAGACCAATTACCTAGCATTTCGAACATTGTATGGTGATAGGTATCGTATCCTACTTCTTCTAAATCATTGTGTTTCCCCGAAACTCTCAAACATTTCTGAGTGTCGGTAACCCTTAATTGAGATGGTTTAGCATTGCCCAAAAAATAATCTTTGAACTGATTCATCCCAGCATTAGTAAACATTAAGGTAGGGTCGTCTTTTACCACCATAGGAGATGAAGAAACGATTTGATGATTTTTTTCTTTAAAAAAATGTAAAAACTCCTTACGAATTTGACTTGATTTCATTGTCTATATTATCTAATTCACATTCAAATGTTAGCAATCATTATTACTTAAATGAGATTTAAATTTGAATTACTTAATTTTGCCACAAATTTATGCAAATATAACGAATGAGTAAATCTAAATACTATTACGACAAAAAGACTCTTTCTTTTAGAAAAATAGAGTCCAATTGGAAAAGCAAAATCAAAAAATCGATTGCCTTTACGACAGTCAGTTTATGTATCGCTGCTCTAATGGTTGTTCTAGCATTTAAGTTTTTCGATAGTCCCAAAGAAAAAATTCTTATTAGAGAATTGGACAAAATGACTCTTCAATACCAAATTCTCGATAAGGATTTAAAACAAATTGAAGCAGTACTAGACAATATTAAAGATAGAGACGACAACATTTACAGAGTTATTTTTGAAGCAGACCCGATTCCAAATTCTATTAGAAAAGCAGGAATGGGTGGTATTAACAGATATGAAAACTTAGAAGGATATAATAACTCTAACTTACTTATTAGCTCATCTAAGAAAATCGACCAGATTTCTAAGCAGCTGTATATTCAATCTAAATCTTTTGATGAAGTAATTGAAATGGCAACCAAGAAGTCTGAAATGATGGCTTCTATACCAGCTATTCAGCCAGTAACAAACAAAGAATTAAAACGAATTGCTTCAGGCTACGGAAGAAGAATTGACCCTTACTACAAAAAACCTAAATACCATTATGGTGTAGATTTTTCGGCTCCTCAAGGAACTCCTATCTATGCAACCGGAAATGGTACAATTAAGAAACTAAAGAAAAGTAGAAGAGGATTCGGAAATCATATTGTTATTGATCACGGATTTGGATACAAATCTTTATACGCTCACATGTCTAAGTTTAATACTCGATTAAATCAGAAAGTAAAGCGTGGTGATATTATTGGCTATGTAGGCAATACTGGGAAATCAACTGCTCCCCACCTACATTACGAAGTACACAAAAACAATAAGAAAGTAAACCCTGCTTATTATTTTCACAACGACCTTTCTCCTGAAGAATTCGACAGAATGCTAGAGTTAGCAGCACAAGAAAACCAATCCTTCGATTAATGCCTTACAAAGAAAAAAGCATAGAAAAATTATATTATTCTATAGGAGAGGTTGCTCAAAAATTTGATGTTAACGTATCTCTTTTAAGGTATTGGGAAAAAGAATTTGATATTCTTAAACCTAAAAAGAATAAAAAAGGAAATCGATTATTTACTAAAGTTGATGTGGAAAACATCGAAGTAATATATCACCTGGTAAAAGAAAGAGGTTTTACTCTAGAGGGTGCCAAAAAGAAATTATCTGAAAACAAATCAGATACAGTCGAAAATATGGAAATAGTAAATCGACTAAAAAAAATAAAGGAATTCCTCCTAAACTTGTCTTCGGAACTCTAGAGATATTTATTTTTCAATAAATAATTCTGAACGTAATCGGCAACAGACTCTTCTAAACTAGTAAAAGGCACATTATAGCCCTGGTCAATCAGTTTATTCATATTTGCCTGAGTGAAGTACTGATACTTGTCTCTAATATCCACAGGAGTGTCTATAAAGCCAATGGACGGCTCTTTAGCTAA
>JABAYQ010000043.1 GCA_018608925.1 Cryomorphaceae bacterium
CTTCTACACCAGCCACGCCTTCGAAAAGTGTGTAGATAGCTTCATTTATCATTGGCATCAATATTCGATTGGCCACAAATCCAGGGTAATCGTTCACTTCGACTGGTGATTTGCCAAGTCCCTTAGAAAGCGCCATGATGGTATTGGTAGTCTCGTCACTTGTCGCATATCCACGGATCACTTCTACCAGTTTCATTACAGGCACGGGGTTCATAAAATGCATCCCAATAACCTTATCAGCTCTTTTTGTAACAGATGCAATCTTAGTGATAGAAATAGAAGAAGTATTTGTTCCTAGAATAGTATGACTATCGCAAACTTCATCGAGCTGCTTAAATATGCTAAGCTTAATGTCAATGTTTTCGGTTGCAGCCTCTACAACTAAATCAGTTCCTTTAACAGAAGAAACTCAATCAGTACTTATTGTAATGTTAGAAAGTGTGTTAGCCTTGTCAAGATCACTAATCTTTTCTTTAGCCAATTGTCTATCTAAATTTTTAGTAATAGACTGAATAGCTCTATCTAAAGCATCAGAAGACAAATCGATTAAATTAACTTTATAACCACTTTGAGCAAAAGCATGAGCAATTCCATTACCCATTGTTCCAGCACCAATAACACTAATAAGCTTCATATTTTCTAATTTAAAGTTGAGAGGCAAAAATAATAATAATTGTTATGTCTTTTTAGGTAACATTGGAACAAAACTAAAATCACCTAAAGTTTGAGTTGTAAATTCTTTGTTCGATTTTCTAATAATCAATTTCATCTTCTGAGACTTCGAGTCTCCAATAGGAATAACCATAATTCCTCCTACTTTTAATTGCCTTAATAAATCATTTGGCATTTCTTTTGCTCCAGCAGTAACAATAATCTTATCAAAGGGAGCAAAACTAGGCAATCCTTTATATCCGTCTCCATAAACGAACATGGCTTGGTAACCAAGCTTAGGTAAGAAGTTTTTGGTTTTTTCGTAAAGTTCTTTTTGTCTTTCTATTGTAAAGACATTTGCTTTTAATTCTAATAAAACTGCAGTTTGATAACCTGAGCCGGTTCCAATCTCTAAGACCTTATCGTGAGGAGATATTTGAAGCAACTGAGACTGAAAAGCAACGGTATAAGGCTGTGAAATAGTCTGGTCACTTCCTATTGGAAACGCTAAGTCTTGATAAGCAAATTCTACAAATGCTTTTTCTAGGAAGAAATGTCTAGGTATTTTTAAAATAGCAGCAAGTACATTCTTATCTGTAATACCTTTTTCTACTAGATGGTCAACTAGTTGTTGCCTTAAGCCGTGATGTCTAAAATTATCTTTCATCTTCTTATCCAAAAATAGATAATTAAATTGTTATATTTAGCTTTAATTTAATTGATGAAATGCTAAAAATTGGACTCATAGGAGTAGGACATTTGGGACAGATACATCTCAAATTACTTTTAGAACTTAAAGACAAGTTTGAAGTTGTTGGTTTCTATGACTCGGATAAAGAATTGTCTAAAAAGATAAATCGCGCTTACAAAATACCAACCTTTAAAAAGGTGGAACAATTGTTTGACAATAGCGATGTAATAAGCATCGTCTCTCCTACTACTACCCATTTTGAATACGCATCAAAAGCCATAAAACTAAACAAACATGTTTTTATAGAAAAACCTATTACCAATACACTTGAAGAGGCTGAAGAGTTATTAGAGTTAGCCAACGAAGCTGGGGTAAAAGTTCAGGTTGGCCATGTAGAACGATTTAACCCTGCTTTTTTAGCAGCGAAGCCTTTCATAAATACTCCTCTATTTATTGAATCTCATAGGCTTGCAGAATTTAATCCAAGAGGAACAGATGTGCCAGTAGTTTTAGACTTAATGATTCATGACTTAGATATTATCTTAAGTATTGTGAGTTCTAACATCAATAAAATTAGTGCTAGTGGTGTAGAAGTCATTAGCGACAACCACGACATTGCTAATGCCAGAATAGAATTTGACAATGGTTGTGTTTGCAACCTAACAGCAAGCAGAATGTCATTAAAGCAGATGAGAAAAACTAGAATCTTTCAGAAAGACGCTTACATTTCAGTAGACTTTCTAGAGAAAAAAACAGAAGTTATTCGAATTAAAAACTTAAAAGCTTCTGATAAAGTTGATCCTTTTGCGATGACTATCGACATTGGCAAAAGCAAGAAGAAAAAACAAATCTATTTTGAAAACCCTGAAATTGAAGAATCTAACGCAATAAAACAGGAACTGATTAGTTTCTATGATTCTATAACTAATGATAGCGAACCAGTAGTAAGTATTACAGATGGTGTTATAGCATTAGAACTAGCTCATAAAATACTAAACAAAATGAATGCATCAGTTAAACTGAACTTAATTTAAAGATATGCCTTACATTCTTTTATTACTTTGTCTTACTTTATTTTCTTGTGAAATAATAAATCCTGAAGAAGATATCGCTTCTACTATCTTCATTAACAACATAGAGCTAGAAACAAATCCCAACCTAGGAACAAAATCATCTAACATTACAGATGCTTGGCTATATATCGACGATGAGTTTTTAGGAGTATATCCTCTTCCAGCACAAATTCCTGTTTTAAAAAATGGTCAGCAAGAAATTATTATTGAAGCAGGCATTAAGAAAAACGGAATTACTGCTAGTAGAATGAGCTATCCCTACTACAACAGATTCACCATAAGTAAAGAGTTAATTCCTAATCAAACATGCTCTATATCCCCTGTAGTTAATTATAATATTGACAACTTTCCTTACCAAGAAAACTTTGAAGGAAATGGAACTATTTTAAATGTTTTAACC
>JABAYQ010000066.1 GCA_018608925.1 Cryomorphaceae bacterium
TCTTAGAAGAAGAAAAAAAATTAAAAGACGACAACCTATATGTGGTTGTCGACAGAGTAATCGCAAGCAACGAAGAGGACAACTTAAATAGAATTGCAGATAGTACCGAGTCTGCTTTTTTTGAAGGAGAAGGACAATGCTATATTAAAGTAGAAGATAAACTTGTGCCTTTCTCTAACCGATTTGAAAAGGACGGTATCAAATTTATCCTGCCTACCGAACATCTTTTTAGCTTTAATAACCCTTTAGGATCCTGTAAGTCGTGTGACGGATATGGGTCTGTCTTAGGAATTGATGAAGACAAAGTAATTCCTAACACCAGTCTTTCTGTTCACGATGGGGCAGTAAGCTGCTGGAAAGGAGAAAAGCTTAGCTTGTGGAAGGAACGATTCACTCTTAACTGCTTAGATCACGACTTTCCTATACATAGAGCTTACAGTGATTTAAATGAAGATGAAAAAAGTATACTCTGGAATGGAGGCAAAAAACTAAAAGGAATCAATGCATTTTTCAAACAACTTGAAAAAGAAAATTACAAAGTTCAGAACAGAGTATTGCTTTCAAGATATAAAGGCAAAAGCACATGCGACCAATGCCAAGGATCAAGACTAAGAAAAGAAGCATTATATGTTTATGTAGACGGAATGAATATTAATGACATTGTTCATCTGCCCATCGACAAAGCTCTAGAAAAACTTAAAAGCCTTACTTTAAATGAAAACGATATTCAAGTTGCAGAAAGAATATTAATAGAAATCACTAATCGCTTGAGTTTTCTAAATGATGTAGGCCTAAGCTACCTTAGCCTTAATCGTCTATCCTCTACCCTTTCGGGAGGAGAGTCTCAACGAATAAATCTAGCAACTTCCATAGGAAGCAGCTTAGTAGGATCAATGTACATCTTAGACGAACCAAGCATAGGGCTTCACGCAAGAGACACAAAAAGACTAATCGGGGTTTTAGAATCGTTAAGAGACGTAGGAAATACAGTAATTATAGTAGAACACGATGAAGAGATTATGTTAGCTGCCGACGAAATTATTGACATAGGGGTTTACGCTGGAACACTCGGAGGTGAAGTCGTCTTTCAAGGCAAATTGAATGAAATATACAAAAGCAAAGAAAGCCTGACGGGACAATACTTAAGTGGTGCCAAAAAGATAGAATTGCCATCAGAACGAAAAAAATGGAATAATTCAATTATTATTAAAGGAGCTAGAGAAAATAATTTGAAAAATATTAATGTTGAATTTCCTCTTCAATGCTTAACTCTTGTAACAGGGGTTAGTGGCTCAGGAAAAACTTCTCTTATAAAGCAGATTTTATTTCCTGCAATTCAAAAAAACATTCAAGGATATAGCTCGAAAATAGGAATTCATGATAAAATTGAAGGGGATTTAGATTTAGTAGAAAGCATCGAGTTTATTGATCAAAATCCTATCGGAAGATCTTCAAGATCAAACCCGGTTACCTACATAAAAGCATATGATGATATCAGAAGTATGTTCTCCTCGCAAGAACTAGCAAAAGCTAGAGGATACAAAAGCGGACGATTCTCTTTTAATGTAGACGGAGGAAGATGTGAGGTTTGCGAAGGAGAAGGTCAGATTACAATCGAAATGCAATTTATGGCTGATGTTTACATAAACTGTGAAAGCTGTAATGGAAATAGATTTAAAGACGAAACTCTTGAAATAAAATTTCATGGAAAAGACATTTCAGACATTTTAAAAATGACAATTGATGAAGCAATATTGTTTTTTGAAGAACACAAACAACATAAAATTGTCAAAAAACTATATCCTTTACAGCAAGTTGGCTTAGGTTACGTTCAACTTGGACAATCATCAAACACTCTAAGCGGAGGAGAAGCCCAAAGAATTAAGCTAGCTTTCTTTTTAAGCAAAGGAACGAACACCGAAAAAACATTGTTCATATTTGATGAGCCAACAACTGGCCTTCATTTTCACGATATCAGCAAATTATTAAAATCGTTTCAAGCATTAATTAACAACGGACATACTATAATTTGTATTGAACACAATACGGAAGTTATCAAATCAGCAGATTGGATTATTGATCTTGGGCCAGAAGGAGGAATAAGAGGAGGAAAATTAATGTTTTGTGGAACTCCAGAAGATTTAGCAAAAAACGACACTTCCTATACAGGACAGTTTTTAAAAGAAAAACTACCCTCTACTTCTACTATCTAGAAAAGACTGTAAAATAATAGTTGCACTAATCTGGTCAACCAAGGCCTTATTAGATCTCGCTTTCTTGCTAATACCGGAATCAATCATGGTTTGAAAAGCCATTTTCGAAGTAAAACGTTCGTCTATTCTTTCAATTCTAAGCTCTGGATACGCTTTTTTCAATCGAAGTACGAAAGGCTCAATGTATTTACTGCTCTCTGACAAAGTATTATCTAAGTTTTTAGCATGTCCAACCACCACACATTCCACCATATTTGAAAGAAAGTATTCTTTCAAATAAACCATTAATTCACTAGTTTTCACGGTAGTTAAGCCACTTGCAATAATTTGCTGGGTATCGGTAACTGCAAGCCCAACTCTTTTGCTACCATAGTCAATTGCTAAAATTTTATTCATAGAATACGAAAATAAAGCTTTTAACTATCTTTGCAAGCATGAATAACACACTTAAAACAATTATAGAGGACGCTTGGGACAATCGTTCTCTTCTTGAAAAAACTACTACTCAGGATGCAATTAGAGAAATC
The DNA here is from genome assembly GCA_018608925.1 of Cryomorphaceae bacterium. Taxonomy (GTDB): domain Bacteria; phylum Bacteroidota; class Bacteroidia; order Flavobacteriales; family UBA7312; genus JABAYQ01. The sequence continues at coordinate 2,741 of JABAYQ010000066.1, forward strand.
ATTGAGCTTTTAGACAAAGGAAAATTAAGAGTCGCACACCCAAAAGACGGTGAATGGATTGTTAATGAC
>JABAYQ010000009.1:0-186 GCA_018608925.1 Cryomorphaceae bacterium
TCGAGTCCTGGTGGGCCCACCAACTATTTTCCTTCGTTAACTTTGTGTTTCTCATAGCCATATTGTTAAACAAAACCGAAATTATTAAATTTGAAAGGTGGAAATGGGCAATTTAAATATATTTTCGTTATTCTATATAGATCTTGCTCCTCTATCATTGTCTGTTTTTCCAGTCTCTATTAAAAC
>JABAYQ010000009.1:196-2767 GCA_018608925.1 Cryomorphaceae bacterium
ACTCATAATCCTTTGGTCCCAGGTTCGAGTCCTGGTGGGCCCACCAATAAATACAAAGCTTTTAGAGGAAATTACTTCTAGAAGCTTTTTTTATTTCTTCATGGGGAGCATTTTGGGAGCATCTTCAATTAAATAATACTTAATAAATTCTGTATTAATTCCTAGAATGCGAAGGTGTACTGGGTACCCATCCCCTCATTTTCAAACTGGGACTCCTAATCACCCCTATACATCTTAATCTGCACAAATGACCTGTAGTTTTCTCAAAACACACCCCCTATGAATATATAAGGCTATTCAAAAAAATATTTCTAGCAAAAATTCCTAATTGCCTACTTAATTCTTTAGGGATAAACTGATTTTATGAACAAGTCTATTAAATGGATTTTATTTATTGCAGTAATATTTCTATCTGGTTGCGCCTCAGTTCCTATGGAGTCAATCCAAGCGACAAATGCTGCAAAAGAATTTAAATTACCAGATAGAGAAAATGCAGGCGTTTATGTTTACCGTGACGATTCAAGCTTTGGTGCAGCGCTTAAGAAGAGTGTCTGGATTGATGGTGAGTGTATAGGGGAAACAGCAAAAGGAGTTTTCTTTTATCAAGAAGTGGAGGGAAATAAAGAACATAGGATAAGTACTGAATCTGAATTTTCAGCAAATGATATTGTGATGTATTTAGAAACTAAGAAACTTTACTTCATTAGACAATATATTAAGATAGGCGTGTTTGTTGGTGGTGCAGGATTAGAAATAAAGGATACCGTGGAGGGAATCAAAGAAGTTTCAAAACTTAAGCTAGCAAAAAAAGGAATATGCGGTAACTCTTAAAACTTAAACCAATAAGGTCTAACTATGAACAAATCATTAAAAAGAATTATCACGTTAATTTTCTTAGGATTTTTATTAGGTGGCTGTGCCAGTATTACTAGTGATGGTAACAGTGTTGTTTCAATGCAAACAAAGGACCTCGACGGTAATGAAGTTAAGGCAGCAAAATGTGAATTAGTCATTGAAGGGGGTAAATATTATATTAGTACACCGGGAACAATAAATGTCCCTGGAGATAATGATGACATGATGGTTACATGCAGAAAAGAAGGCTATAAAAATGGTTCAGCAAAAGTTATTTCAGAAGTAAAAGGAAATATGTTTGCAAATATAATCTTAGGAGGTGGCATAGGAGCCTTTATAGATCATTCAAATGGCTCTGCTTACAGATGGCCAAGTTTTATTGAAGTTACCATGGGCGATTTTGTTGTAATTGGTGATGAAATTGAAGATGGGGCTACTACAACCAATGCAATGGGTCAAACAACCCCTTATTCATCAACTAAAAATACTTCTAATACTCAAAACACCCAAAAAACTCCTAAAACTCCTAAAACTCAAGAAACTCCAAATACTAATAAAAAGATGAAAAAAGTTCATATGTCGACAGAAGAGAAATTGAAGGAATTAAAAAAATTAAAAGATCAGGGGCTTATTGATGAAGAAACCTATGATGATTTTCAAGATCAGATCTTAGATGAAAAATTTTAAAAGAATCAAATAGTATCTGAGCGTAATGCTAAATTAGATGACTAAAGAATGAAAAAACTACTCCTCCTTTTATTCTTAATACCTAATCTAGTGATGGCAGAGACTACCTCTGTCTGGGGTGATGATGGCTCTCTTACTATTATCCAATCAGAAGCTAAACCTGAAGTTAAATATATAGTAGGCGAAGACTCACAAACTGAAATCTCTGTGACCCCTCAAGATGGAGAAACGATATTTATATACGGAGATGAGCTCACCATTATTCAAGATACTGATATGGGGATTATTCAATACTGATATGAAAAACCATTCAAGTGGAGTTTAGATTGGAAAAGGGTTTTACCTTAATAGAGTTACTGGTGGTAATAGCTATCATCGGCATTCTGGCTGCAATAGGCATTCCATTTTATAACCAACATAGTCTTCAAGCAAAGGTTAACGCAACAAAAGCAAACCACATTAATCTTAAAAAATTTATAGAATCTGAATTTACCAAATGCGCTATGCAAAGTAACGATATTAGCTTTGAATATTTAGAAGTCGATGGTAAAACAAGAAAAACTTACTCGCAAAGTTGTCCCAATTTTACCTCTAGAGAAATTGACGATTTTACTGGGTATTACATCGTCTATAAAATGAAAAATCCTTTTACTGGAGGGTTACTTGGATCGTATTACGGAACTCCATTAGGCGGTGTTTTAGGCACTACACAACTTTACCCGTGTGCTACTTTTTCTCCATTAGAGGGTGAATGTAATAGAGAGGATTTATTTCTTGTTACTTGTGCTGAAAATAAAGATTGGGATTGGATGGGTTGTGATGCTGAGGATCTAATTGTTGGTGGAATTTCTATTTCTAATTAGAAATAAAGGCTAAATGAAAAAACTACTACTACTCTTATTGTTAATGATGAATATTTAACATTACACTAGCCAGTGTGATGCTATCTTGAATTATATTAATTAATGAAAAAATAGGACTCATAATCCTTTGGTCCCAGGTTCGAGTCCTGGTGGGCCCACCAATAAA
>JABAYQ010000157.1 GCA_018608925.1 Cryomorphaceae bacterium
GCTCAATCCCAATCTTTTCTTCATTTAAAAAAACACTATTGTGACAAAAAAAAATGTTTATCTTGCAATATTGGTAACCATTTAATGAATGAATGTTAAACGACTTAAAACATTTTTTTGAAAAGCAATTTTTCGGTGTCTGTGCCTGGTGGGCTAAGAAGCTAGGAGTTAGGCCTTCATTGGTTCGCTTGTTTTTCATTTATCTTTCTTTCATGAACTTCGGAATACCTTTGTTGTATTTAATAATGGTATTTGTTTTCCGTATTAGGAATCATTTTAAATATAGAAAACGCCCTAGCGTATTTGATATATGAATTCAAAAAAAATTTTAGGAGTCTGTGCATGGCTTTCTTATAAGTTCGATTTAGATGTTTCTGGAATAAGATTGTTGTTTATAATTGCTACAATTCTTGGCTTCGGTTCGCCAATAATAATCTATTTAGTTTTATATATTGTCAAGCCAAAACTTAATTAATGAGTAAGAAAATATTAATAACTGGAAGTAACGGATTGCTCGGTCAGAAGTTAGTTTCTCTATTAAAAAACGATCATCAACTTTTAGCCACATCTACTGGCCAAAATATAATTAACGACAAGTCCAATTATTCTTATTCCTCTTTAGATATTACAGATGCTAAATCTGTGGAATTACTTTTTCATTCTTTTAAACCAGATGTAGTAATTAATACTGCTGCCATGACCAATGTTGATGGTTGTGAAGATGAAAAAAATAAGTGTTTCGATATAAATGTAAAAGCTGTTCAAACACTTGCTGATTTATGCCAAGATTCTAATGCACATTTAATTCATATTTCTACTGATTTTATTTTTGATGGTCAGGATGGTCCTTACAAAGAAGATGATCTCGCTAATCCTTTAAGTTATTATGGAAAGTCTAAGTACGAATCTGAATTAGTTCTTGATGAATCAAAAGCAAATTGGACAATTCTTAGAACCATTATATTGTACGGAACAGCTGATAATTTAAAACGCAATAATATTGTTCTGTGGGGAAGGAAAGCATTGAAAGACGGACAATCTTTAAACATTATCGATGATCAGTTTCGTTCACCAACTTTAGCAGAAGATTTAGCTCAAGCTTGTCGATTAGCTTTAGAGAAAAATGCTTTCGGAATATTCAATGTATCGGGTAAAGATATAATGAGTATTTTTGAAATGGTAGAGAGAATGGCTGATTTTTATAAATGCGATAAGTCGAATATTAACAAAATTTCGTCTGACACATTAAATCAAAAAGCCAAACGCCCACCTAAAGCCGGATTTGTTCTCGATAAGGCAATTAAGGAATTAGGTTACCAGCCTCACTCTTTTGAGCAAGGGTTACAAATTTTAGAAAATCAATTAATTAAAGAATAACACATATTTTAAAATGAAAAAATTCCTTACACTATTTTCAATGTTTTTTGTTTCGACTAGCGTATTTGCTGAAAGTATTATTTCTTTAAGTGATAAAATTAATGGCTTTTTTGTGCCTATTGTTTCAGTACTTGCTAAGGTAGTCTTTTGGGATCCTATTGCTGCATTAGGTTTCGATGTAGGAGCAGACATTCCTATTGTTGTTATATGGTTGGTATTTGGAGCTTTGTTTTTCACTTTTAAAATGGGCTTTATTAATATAAGAGGGTTTAAACATGCTATTGAATTGGTTCAAGGAAAATTTGATGATCCTCAAGATAAGGGAGAAGTATCTCACTTTCAAGCTTTGGCTACCGCATTGTCGGCAACGGTTGGTTTAGGTAATATTGCTGGAGTTGCTGTTGCAATAACAGTGGGTGGCCCTGGTGCTACTTTTTGGATGATTGTAGCTGGTTTGCTTGGTATGTCATCTAAGTTTGTGGAATGTACTCTAGGTGTTAAATATAGAATCGTTAATGAAAATGGTGAAATTTCGGGTGGTCCAATGTATTATCTAAAAAATGGTCTTGCTAAATATGGCTTTACTAATTTAGGAAAAGTATTGGCTGTCTTGTTTGCTATTTTGTGTATTGGCGGTTCGTTTGGAGGAGGTAATATGTTTCAGGCCAATCAGGCATTTGCACAATTGTCTGGTCAGTTTCCAGTTTTGGAAGGTAACGGTCCGATATTCGGAATAATACTAGCAATTCTTGTAGGTGTTGTAATTATTGGAGGTATTAAAAGTATTGCAAAAGTGACGGAGAAAATTGTTCCTTTCATGGCAGTTTTATATGTAGCTGCAGCCTTGGTAATTATTGCAATAAACTATGCGTTCATCGGAAAAGCATTCTCCATGATTATTGAAGGTGCTTTTGCTCCGTCTGCTGCTTTTGGTGGTTTTATAGGAGTGTTAATTCAAGGATTTAGAAGAGCTGCTTTTTCTAACGAAGCCGGAGTAGGTTCTGCTTCTATCGCTCACTCTGCTGCAAAAACTAATGAGCCTGTAAGCGAAGGAATTGTTTCTTTATTAGAGCCTTTTATTGATACTGTCGTTATTTGTACTATGACTGCCTTAGTCATAATTATTACTGGTTTTTCTGGAGTTCAAAATCTGGAAGGAGCTCAGCTTACTTCTCAAGCTTTTGGTAGTGTGATTTCTTGGTTTCCTTATGTTTTAGTAATCGCGATTTTCTTATTTGCTTTTTCTACTATGATTTCATGGTCTTATTACGGATTAAAGTCTTGGACATTTTTATTTGGTTCTTCTAAGAAATCTGAGCTAGTTTATAAGTTTATATTTCTAGTCTTTATTGTTATTGGTTCCTCTGTGAGTTTAGGAGCTGTTATCG
>JABAYQ010000113.1:0-1420 GCA_018608925.1 Cryomorphaceae bacterium
CAGCACACATAAAGCTAGAATTATAATTATATTAAGTTTTTTCATTTTTATTGATTTAATAATATTTTTCTTGTTATTTCTGTTTGTTCGCTAGCATTTTTATAGAAAAATTCAAATCTACTAACATATACTCCAGATTGGCACTTTACATTATTACAGCTACCATCCCATTTATTGTTTTGGTCTGTACTTTCAAAAATTATATTACCCCATTTATCAAATATTTTATGTTTAAACCTGTAAACATCACAATTGAATTGATATTGGTAATAATCATTTAATAAGTCTTTGTTTGGTGAGAAGGCGTTGGGAATGAAAGCTTTGCAATTACAATTTTCAATCTCTACACTAATTGTGTCAACTGTAAATCCACATTTATTAGATAGCCTAACCCAATAATCGCCTTTGCCTTCTACTGATGTTATAGTGTCTTCTGAAAAGTTGTGCCATAAGATTGATTCATAAGATTCTCCAGAAACCTTTATATCTATTGATTCGTTTTCGCATATTATAGTGTCTTTAGAAATGGATGTTATTATAGGGATGAGTTTGACTTTTATTTTTATTGTATCCGAATACATTTTGCAGCCATCTAGAGTAACGTTTAGCCATTGTTCGCTGTTGTAGTTAGCTATTTTTATTGGTTCTTTAAATCCATCAAACCAAGAATAGTCATCATATATAGTATCAACCATTAGAAAAAAAGGTTCGCCATCACAAATTGTTGTGTCATTTCCTAGTTTAATTCTTGACCTAGAACGAACTATAATAGAGTCTTTACTTACACACTGATCAAGTGCTACTTCTAGAGTATATAAACCTTCATTCTTTACGCTGAAGTTATCTAAGGTAGAACCATCTTGCCATTTGAAGCTAGTGCCATTAGTTTCTGCTGTTAATATAAAATCAAGCTCCTCATTACATATAATAGTATCATTTCCTAGCTCAACAATTGGCATAGGCTTGTTGTTTATATAAATAGTATCATAACTATAGCATCCAAGGTTGTTAACCTCTACATTGTAATACCCTGTGTCTGTAACTAAAAAACTATTCAGATTTGAACCGTCTTGCCATTTGTATACTACATTTGATGTGTTTTCTATATTTAGTAGCTCAATGTCTCCGACACATATACTTAAATCAGGACCTAGGTCTGGATTTCCAAACGGAATTATATTTAGAGTAATTGTATCAGTTACTATAATGAAATTATTAAAGTTTATTTCTACGTAATGGTTACTTTGCTCGTTTAAATAATTGCTTGAGTTTATCGAGTTATCATTCCATAGAAAACTTACTTCATCTAATTCGTAGTTTACATTAGTGCTAAAAGTGCTTGACCAACAATTTCATTACTAGAAATCTCCATAGCTTTTAAGCTCACATCGTAATTAACACCTAGCAAGTCGTCTAACAT
>JABAYQ010000113.1:1430-2764 GCA_018608925.1 Cryomorphaceae bacterium
AGTTTACATTAGTGCTGTCCCCAAAACAAATATCAATATTGTTGTTTTTAGAAATTGTTTGAAGCTGTATATTATCAACAAATGAGTTTAATCCAGTTCCTTGACGTATATATATTCCATCTAAATTTGCTGGATTACTAGGGTTTTCTCCATTTACTACTAAGTCTGCATTTATGTTTTGAAGTGAGGGTATTATTTGCCAATTTTCTGTCAATCCGAATTCTTTGTAAAAGACGCTTATTGAACCATGGTTGTTATTAGCAACAAAATCTACAAATACTCTATATTCGGCAATGTTGTTAGTAGGGAGTGGACAGCTAGCGACTGGATCATAGCTATTGGTATATAGTTCTAAGATATAGTTTCCGAAAGCATCCATTTTGGTAATCAGACCTAAACCTAATTCGTCATTGTCAGAAGTCATGCAGTCAATAGCGTAATCTCCATCGTTGTTTTTGTCATAGGCGAGTCTTAATTCTTTGTATTCAAGACCATTTCCGAATACAAAATCGAAAAATAAATACTTTTCGTTCTCAAGATTTGGGATAGACCAATTTTGGTTGTTTTTTCTAGAAGCTGTTGAGAATTGACCAGGATTATAGCCGTTGAATACTATTGCTTTCTCGTTGTTATAGCTTCCTAAATTAGGGGTGTTTAATACTTCTGTAGGGATTTCTGACCCTGGAGCTGCAGGACAGACATTAAAAGTTGTTAAAGTTGAAAAGTTGGAGTAAATGACCCAATTGTCTTGATTGTTAAGGCTTCCAAAAGTTAAATTTTCAAAATTATATTCTTTGTAAAATTGAGAGTAGGAGCTAAAAAAAGAAAACAGAAGTATAAAAATACAGTTAAGTTTTTTCATTTATTAAGTATTTGGCGTTTAAGAATATTTAAGAGTATAAATATAGCGTTAAATATTTAAATATTTAAATATTTAACTTAATTTCGCAATTCAATTTTGGTCATGTCTTTGAATGAAAAGATAGGTTAAAAGGGAAGGAGGTGTAAATCCTCAACTGTACTCGCAGCTGTAAGCTCTGTATTTTTGAATATTCTAACAACCACTGTGTATCGGGAAGGTTTTTCAAAATGGAGTAAGTCAGAAGACCTGCCATTGTTGCTATTTATAAATAACTTCGAGATTAAAGTTTTTTATGACAGTCTACTAATTAATAAATTTTTACACATGAAAATTTCCGTTTACCTATTGCTATTGCTTTCTTTGAATGTTTTTAGTCAAGATTATGTCCATCAAGTCTTGGTTTTGAATGAAGGATATTTTAATTACGCTGATTCTGAAATAGTTGTTCCTGTAACTATAGGCAGCTATGATC
>JABAYQ010000007.1:0-1749 GCA_018608925.1 Cryomorphaceae bacterium
ACTAAATGCTCTTGGTTCATTTGCATAGGCTGCCAACTTTCCTGATAGTCTCCCCTTTCTTGTCTATGCCCTATTGGAGAACAAAATAAAGTATTTCCATTATTTTGAGTGAGGGTAAGAAGAGTTATTTCGTAATCAAAATTTATAAATTCCTCTACTATTACTTCTAACAAATCCCCTCTGGAACCTTCCATTGCAAAGTTCCAAGAGTTCTCTATATCTGCTTGTATTTTAATTACAGACTGTCCCTTACCAGAGCTAGACATCAAAGGCTTTACCACGCATGGAAATCCGCACATCTCCACTCCTGCTTTTAACTCTTCTAAAGATGTAGCATAAGAATACTTTGCTGTTTTAACTCCTAAATCTTTAGCTGCTAAATCTCTAATGGCCTTCCTATTCATAGTAAAGTTAGCCGCCTTAGCGGATGGAATGACTGTAAATCCTTGTTTTTCGTAATCGTAAAAACGTTCGGTACGAATAGACTCCACTTCAGGCACTATAAAATCGGGTTGATGCTTTTCTACCAACTTATCTAATGCCTCTCCGTCTAACATATTAATTACCTCAAAATCCTGAGCAACTTGCATAGCTGGTGCATCCGAATAATTATCGACTGCAACTACGTATTGACCCAATCTTTGAAAAGCAATTACTAATTCTTTTCCTAGCTCGCCAGATCCTAGCAACAATATTTTATTTCTCATTTAAAGCTCTTTTAATTATTCCCTTTGCTTTCTCTACTACCTCCTCAGGCATATATAAACCAGGAGCATGGTGTTCTTTTACTCTTGCATCTACAACAGGGATATCACAACTCCAATGTTTGTTCTCTATCTTTTCGTTTAATCCAAAAATATCTTCCGCCGGATTAGACCTTGTAAAAGTAACCCAAAGCCAATTCTCAATATGTTTAGCCACAAATTCGCTATCGTCCACTAAAGTAATAAATGCTATTCCTTTTAAGTCAGACTTCATTAGAGAATCCTTTACTTGACTTATGTCATCTCCTTCTACGATTAATACACCAGGCATTAATAAATTAGGTTTTTGAAGGGACTCATCAAAAGTGCAATCGTCTAAGCTTTCGCAAAGCGATCTTTTCACTTCCCCTGCTACAGAACAAACAACTTTAGATCCTTCGTTTATTTCACCGGTACTACTATAGTCCAGAGTATCCATAGTTGTTTTAGTTTGGAAATGAAGGTCTCTAGACCAGTCAACTCTTTCGAACAAGTGATGAAAAAAGTCATACTCATTCTGAACATCTAAATCAGGATTATCCTCACCAGCTACTATAAATAAGTACTTTGCTAAACTTAACTGTCCTTTTCCTAAAATATGATTTGCTATAGTTAGAATCTCTTGTGGTCTTCTTGTAGGATTATAAGGAGTATACCTTTCCGATCCTATTGCTAACAACAAAGGATGAACACCTGCCTCATCTACTGCATTAACGGCTTTTAATCCTGGTATCTCTGTTGGAATGATACCATCTGTTATTTCGTGTATTAACGCTCCAAACTGGCTGTCCTCTTGAGGAGGTCTTCCAACCACTGTAAATGGCCAAATAGCATCTTTCTTAGCATATACTTTGTCTACCTTCATTACAGGAAAATCATGTACTAAACTATAATAGCCTAAATGATCTCCGAAAGGTCCTTCTGGTTTAGTTTCGTTAGGGTAAATCTCACCGCATATAACAAAGTCAGCATCAGTTGAAAGAACATAACCATTCTTTCTTCTAAA